>JAYTGY010000265.1:0-4238 GCA_043733065.1 Ferruginibacter sp. | reverse complement strand
GCAGATTTGAAATGATAAGTGGTGTACATAAAAAATATTTGTATTGCAAAATTATTACAATTTTTGATTAGAATCTCATTTGTTTAACCATTTGGAAATGAAATTTACAGCTTTTTACCTTCCCTTCAAATTTCTTATCTTCGCAACTTAACTTTTTATACAACAAATGATTATTTCTTACAATTGGCTTAGTGAATATTTGCCTGTAACTATTGATACAGAGCGATTGAGTAAAATATTAACTTCTATTGGGCTTGAAGTGGAGAGCCTACATAAATATGAATCTTTAAAAGGTGGGCTAGAAGGCATTGTAGTAGGCGAAGTGCTTACTTGCGAAAAGCACCCCGATGCAGATAAATTAAAAATAACTACTGTAAATATCGGTACTGCAGAACCATCGCAAATTGTGTGCGGTGCAAGCAATGTGGCTGTTGGGCAAAAAGTAATTGTGGCAACGGTTGGTACTTTGTTGTATCCATCTAACGGAGAACCTTTTCAAATAAAAAAAGCAAAAATACGTGGCGTAGAAAGTTTTGGAATGATATGTGCCGAAGATGAAATTGGGTTAGGTGAAAGCCATGATGGTATAATGGTATTAGATGCAGATAAAATACCTGGCACAAAAGCGGCTGAACTTTTTGAAACATATACCGATTATATTTTTGAGATTGGACTTACACCAAACCGTATGGATGCCATGAGCCACCTTGGTGTAGCCCGTGATGTATGTGCGTACCTGTGGCATCATGATAAAAAAGAAATACGTGCAATTTCTCCTTTCAAAAATAATTTTAAGGCAGACAATAACGATTTGGTTATTGATGTAAAAATAGAAAACGACGACGCATGCAAACGTTATGCAGGCGTGAGTATTAGCAATATTAAAGTTGGTGATAGTCCTACTTGGTTACAAAATAAATTGAAAGCTATTGGCTTACGTTCTATCAACAACATTGTGGATGTTACAAATTTTATTTTACACGAAACGGGGCAACCATTGCATGCTTTTGATGCAACAAAAATAAAAGGCAATAGCATTGTTGTAAAAAATGCTATAGAAGGCGCAACTTTTAAAACGCTTGATGACAAAGACAGAAAATTATTTGCAGAAGATTTGATGATTGCAAACGCTGAAGAAAACATGTGTATTGCAGGTGTGTATGGTGGGTCAGCAAGTGGTGTGACAAATGATACCGTAAATATATTTATAGAAAGTGCATGGTTTAGCAATGAAGCAGTACGTAAAACTTCTTTAAAGCATGGGCTTAGAACCGATGCTGCTACACGTTTTGAGAAAGGTGTGGACATAAGCAACACGGTAAATGTATTGAAGCGTGCAGCGCTTATGATAAAAGAAATAGCGGGTGGAGAAATAAGCAGCGATGTGATTGATGTATATCCAACACCTGCTGAAAAAACTTCGGTAGCTTTAAAATATCATTATTTAAAAAAATTAAGCGGTAAAAATTATCATGCAGATACCATCAAAAATATTCTTACAGCACTTGGTTTTGAAATACAAAAAGAAGGGGTAGATGAAATTTTTGTAAACGTACCTTTTAGCAAAACCGATATTGCTATACCGGCAGATATTGTGGAAGAAATTATGCGTATAGATGGCTTGGATAATATAGAAATACCAAGTACCATTTCTATTGCAGCTTCGGCAGATAATGATAATGGCAGAGCAGCATTGGCTGATAAAACCGCAAACTACCTTACAAGCAATGGTTTTAGCGAAATATTTACCAATAGCATAACTGATAGTAAATATTACAACGAAGCGGTTTTGGGTAATACTGTAAAAATGATTAATAGCCTTAGTGCAAATTTAGATGTAATGCGTCCATCGCTTTTGCAAACGGGTTTAGAAGTAATTGCATACAACATCAACAGAAAAAATACTGATTTAAAATTGTATGAGTTTGGCAAAACATATCATACAACTGGCGTAGGTAAGTATGAAGAAAAAATACACTTGGCTATTTATACTAGCGGCATTGTAACCGAAGGTGGTTGGCTGCAAAAAGATAGCAAGGCAGATTTTTATTATGTAAAAGGCTTGTGCGAAAAAGTGTTTGCCAATGCAGGATTAAAAAATATACAAGCAGATATTATACAAGTTGATGATGATATGGATTATGGCATAACTTTTTCGGCAAGCAATAAAATAATAGGCAAAGCAGGAAATATTAATGCAAAAACATTGAAACAATTTGGCATAAAAGAACCTGTTTTATTTGCAGATATTTTGTGGGATGAAATTTTAGCATTGAATCAAAAAATCAATATCACTTATAAAGAAATTTCAAAATTTCCTAGCGTACAAAGAGACTTGGCTTTGATTGTAGATAAAAGCATTGCTTATGCCGATATTGAAAAAAATATAAAGGCAAATAAAATACAATCGCTTAAAACAATAAAACTATTTGATATTTTTGAAAGCGAAAAACTTGGGAAAGATAAAAAGTCGATGGCAGTAAACTTTACATTTAGCGACGATACCAAAACCCTTGAAGATGCAGATACAGAGGGGATGATGAATAAAATAATCACATCTTTAGAAAAACAATTAAACGCAGTTGTAAGAAAATAGTCATTGGCAGATATAACCACACATATAAAACAAG
Organism: Ferruginibacter sp.; assembly: GCA_043733065.1. GTDB lineage: Bacteria > Bacteroidota > Bacteroidia > Chitinophagales > Chitinophagaceae > Ferruginibacter. Next base: position 1,608 of record JAYTGY010000265.1, on the reverse strand, counting down.
TAAATGCAAAACTGCAGCAATTATTATTGCAGCACCATAAAATGCAGGCAGAAAATGAGCAACAAAAAAAACTAATTATTTCATTGCAAGAAAACGATAAACAGCAAAAAGAAAAATTAGAAAACATCCGGCAAGAGCAACTTATTCTTAAAGCATCTTTAGATAAAATGGATGATGTAGAAAAGAAAGAATTGGAACAAAAAATTAATGGGTATATAAAAAATATTGACAAATGCATTTCTTTACTAAGCCATAAATCGAATGTATAATGAGTGAGTTAATACCTGTAAATATTGTAATAGCCGATAGAACTTATCGTATAAAAACAAGACCCGAAGACGAAGAAGTAATTCGTAAAACGGTAAAGCTTATAAACGATAAGATATTTGAATTTAAAGCACAGTTTGCAGGTAAGGATATGCAAGACTATATTGCTATGGTAATAATATGGTATGCTACCGAAAATGTAGGAGGCAATGGCAGCGTAGCAATGAACAAAGAAATAGCAGATGCATTAATGAAAATGGAGCGACAAATAGAAGATGTAATAAAATAAAAATATTTATTTACTCAGCTTCACCCGCTCCGGGTTTTTTGCAATAAAACTTTTCCAATCGTTCTTACCTCCTACTCCCGCCAAAATATTACTATCTTGATAATGATGGCAAACAGCCACCGCCAGTGCATCCGATGCATCATAGGTTTTTTGCTCGGCTTCAAATTTTAAAATCGTTTCCAGCATTTTTAGCACCTGCAGTTTATCTGCATTACCATTTCCTGTAACAGATTGTTTTACTTTTTTTGGCGAATATTCTGTTACACTCAACCCTGCTTGCATAGCTGCTGCAATAGCCACACCTTGCGCCCTACCTAGCTTTAGCATACTCTGTACATTTTTTCCAAAGAAAGGTGCTTCTATAGCAAAGCTAGTAGGCTTATGTTCCTTTATCAAATCTACCACCCTTTGGTGTATGCTTTGAAGCCGCTCATAAGCATCTTGTTTAGATGATAATTTTAGCACACCCATATCAATCAATGAAATTGTTTTTTGCTTCACTGCTATCAGCCCATAACCCATTACAATCGTACCTGGGTCTATGCCTAAAATTATTTTTGTTGTCTTTTGCAATACGCTTGTTATTTTTACCAAAATTACTATCTGCGCAAAAGTATTAAAATATTATTCAATTGGTTTTTAGGCCCACTAATTTTTATCATTCTCTCGTGGAGTTTGTATAAACAAATAGCACAACAGCCAGACCTTGCCAACCGCTGGTTGCAAATAAAACAAAGCCTTCATGCACCAGCATTGTGGTTGGCTTGCTTGCTTGTATTTGTAAATTGGGGTATAGAAGCACGCAAATGGCAAATACTCATACAGCCTTTAGAAAATTTTTCTTTGTTCACTGCTTTCAAAAGTGTGTTAGCAGGCTGTAGCATTACCATGCTCACACCAAATAGAATTGGAGAATATGGCGGAAGAATATTATATGTAAAAGATAAGAACCGTTTAGATGCAATACCATTAACCATTTTAGGAAGCATCAGCCAATTATTTGTAACCATATTATTGGGCACTGCTGGATTGATATATTTAAAATTTTACAG
>JAYTGY010000264.1:0-3620 GCA_043733065.1 Ferruginibacter sp. | reverse complement strand
TTCCTCAAATGGGTATTGGGAAGAAAAAAATGGTAGTATATTTGACAATACATTTCAGAATAGATTTTTAGGCACAATAGTTAATTTTGAATTTAATTTAAGTGACAAAAAATCATATGCACTTTCGTCAGAAATTGACCCAAAAAATGTTTTTTAATGAGCGATAAACTTCAAAAGAAAATAAAATTAATCAAAATACTTGATAGCCCTTTTGCTGTTTCTACAGAAGAAGGGGAAAAGTTATTTCAAGTTATTGATGAAAATTTTCGTCTTAGAAAGGATGTTATTATAGATTTTAGTGAGATATATTTAATTGTTTCAACATTTTTAAATGCATCAATTGGGCAACTATATGGGTTATACACAACTGAATTTATTCAACAGCATTTATCAGTAACAAATATGTCTAATGATGATTTGAGTATTTTAAAATTAGTTACAGATAGGGCAAAAGAATATTTCAAAGATAAGAGTGGATTCGAAAGAGTTTTCAAAAAACATTTCCCCGATGCAACAGAAGAATAACAATGTTATAAAAATAGATGACTATCATATAAAAGAGGGTGATGTCTTTTTCTTTGATAATAATATTTGGATGTATGTCTTCTGCCCTTTAGCAAACTTTCAAAAAGGAAAAAGGCAGGCTGTATACTCTAGGTTTTTTCAGTATGCGTTAAGCAGAAAATCACATATCTATATCAATTCTTTAGTATTATCAGAATTTACAAATAGATATTTGAGATTAGATTTTGATATTTGTAACAAGAATGGAAAACCTCAAGTTTTCCATTCTTTCAAGAAAGATTATGTTGGATCGCAGCAATTCCAAAAAACAGTTGGAGAATTAAAATCTTATGTAAGCAAAATAATGAGTGTTTGCCAAAAGAGTAGCGACGAATTTAATGCAATTGATTTCTCTGATATGCTTAAATTATTTGAAAAGATTGGTTTTAATGATAGTTATTATATACACTTATCTCGAATGAAAAACTGGGTAATCGTTTCTGATGATTCGGATTTTACTAATAATAATATACCCCAAATAGGCTTAACTATTTTGACGATTTAATCATTTAAATTTTTAATTCTCACTCTGTTGATATGTAAAATAGCAACAGAGCATTCAGTTTTTAAATTCTTATGAAGTTAAAGTCTCGGCTTCTGATTCGTCTAAATGTATGATACCTTTTACATCACCTGTTAATAACTCATAAACAGTTTGCAAGTTTTGTAGTAGTTGCGGTTTTTTATCTAAAAGACTTATTAATTCGAAGTTTAGCTGTTGAATTATAATTTTACTTTTTCCACCAACATTCTTTTTTAATACAATTAATGCTCCCAATCGAACAATCCCTTCTTCTTGCTTATCTAATAGCTCAACAATTTTAGCAGCACTATTTGCAAGCTTCTCTGTCTGCTCGGCAGTGGGAAGTTCTACATATTTAAGTTCTAATGCTTTTTTGCCTTTTGCGAAATCTTCAACAATTTCAGCTTTTGTATTTTTAGACCCTTTTTTTATGTTAAACCATAATTTTTTTAAGAATGAGCCTATGATTGGTTCATTTTCAGTTTCCAATTCATATTCTAAAGCTTCCATGAATTCTCCACAGAAATTCGTTAATTCTTCTGCCTCAAAAAGTGAAATGTTTTCAGCGGGCAAAAAGATAAAAACTAATTCTCTATTTTTAAATTGCTCAGTCAATGTTTGTGATTCTTTCTCGATAAAAATATTGGAATATTCAATTGATTCATTATTTAAATCAACACCACGCCTCAAATAAGATGGAATATTCTCAAAATCATTTTCTAGTGGCAAATTATTATTAGGAGCTGATTTTCTCAATTCATTAATTCTTTCAATAGCTTTTTTCCTTAGTTCTTCTAATTCAAGAGTTAGAGGATTTACAAAAGGTACTTCGTTTAACTTAGTTACAATAGTTTCAGATAAACTCAGAATAATATCTCCTTCAGGGTTTAAGAAAATATATTGTTTATTGTTTTCATCATGAAATATTTCTGTGTTTTCTGGAATATTTAGTGCCATATTATTAATTTTCAATTAACTTTTTATAATAATCCTGTGTAATAATTTAATTCAAATAAGATAAAAATAAGTTATTTTAATATATTATTTGAATATTATTAATGTTCTTCGCCTTTATGCTTTTCCCTACCCACTATCCATCCGCTTCAATCTATCACACAATAAAAGCCCAATAAAGCTTCTCTGCTCAGCCTAGCCCGGATAGCAGCGGAAATATTTTTTGAGGAACGAAAAAAATATTGCAGCGAATAGCCGGAAACCAATGTTCATCGATGCTTCACTGTTCATGCTCCAAAAAATTAGACACAAGATAATAGACATTAGACACAAGATATTAGATTTTAGACACAAGATGTTTGAATTATGAGAAAAGACCATGAATTTAAAAAACTTTGAACCTTCAACATTAAACTTTCAACCTCTTTACAACACTTGCTTCGCCTTCAACTCTAAATATTTATTAATGGCGTTTACGGTTAGGTTTTCGGGCGAGGATAAAACGGAGAGTATTCCGTAGTGCAAGAGTTCTTTTACGACCATGCGTTTTTCGTAGGCGAGTTTATCGGCAATGGTTTTTACATACACGTCTTCTACATTGTGTGCGGTGGCGGTGCTTAGTTTGGTGAGCTCCGTGTTTTCGAAAAATACTACGAGTAGTAAATGGTGCTTGGCTATGCTGCGCAAATAATTTACTTGGCGCTTTAGCCCATTGAGACTTTCGAAATTAGTGAAGAGTATGAGTAGGCTGCGTTGTTTTAGTTTGTTGCGCACTTGCATGTAGAGCATTTCGTAATCGCTCTCCATAAAGTTGGTGCTTTCTTTGTAGAGCACTTGCATAATGTTTTCTCGCTGTATGGGTTTTCTGTCGGCGGCTATGATGCTGCCCATTTTATCGGAAAAACTCATGAGCCCAATTTTGTCTTGCTTTTGCAAACAAATATTGCTGAGTGCTAGCGTGGCATTGATGGCATAGTCTAAAAGGCTTAGCCCACCGAAAGGCATTTTCATAAGGCGACCTTTGTCTATAATGCAATATACTTGTTGGCTTTTTTCGTCGGTATAATTGTTTACCATGAGGTTGCCATTGCGGGCAGTGGCTTTCCAATTTATGGTGCGTATATCATCGCCACTTACATAGTTTTTTATTTGTTCAAACTCCATGCTCTGCCCAATTTTGCGCATGCGTTTACTGCCTTGGTCCGCAGTGGTGGTTTTGGCCATAAGACTGTATTGGCCTAGGTTTGCAAAGGATGGATATACGCTTACGGTTTCTTCTGCACCTATTGTTTGCCTGCGTTGTACCAAGCCTAATTGGGATTGAAAATACAAGCGTATGTTTCCAAATTTATACAGACCACGCTGCGTTGGTGTGATGCTATATTTTACATCTATGTTTTGTTTTGGTGCTAGTGTTTTTTTTATATCAAAATTGCGCTCTTGCATTTGCTCTGGTAGTTCGTCTATAATATGCAGCAGTATTACAAAGGGCATTTTGTTAGTAATGTTTATGGCTACTTTGTTTGGCTCGCCATTGCTGAGTCTATCGCTGATGGTTCGTGTGGCTTCGGGTGGTTTG
>JAYTGY010000263.1:0-1564 GCA_043733065.1 Ferruginibacter sp. | reverse complement strand
TAGAAATATTTGCAAGTAAAATTATAAAATAGTTTCTTCTTAAAACAAACCCTTTTACCTTATTTGTAAAACATTACCATATGGATTATTACATCCTGCACAAGCAAAAACTCTATAAAACATTGATTTGATTCTCTTGAAATCAAAAGGAGTTGAACCACCCCCAGGATGAAAAATTCGAAAAGTTTGCTTTATATTGACATCATTAAATTTTCCTTTAAATGTAAATGAAGTACCAACCGGAGTGAATGGTAATTGTGTTACAATACATCCCTCTCCAATCATACTCGAATACGGCTTTGTTATTATTACACTGAATGTGTATTCTACATTAGGGCATACTACAGTGCCTATATCAGGTGTAATTGATTGAGCATTTGCCGTTATCAAACAATAGCAAAAAAATATAGAAATAAATAACTTTTTCATAATTTTATATTTAGTCTTTAGTTAAATGAAATTGAAATCCGATAGAAGCCTGTACTCCGCTTCTTTTGCTGGAATATGCACTAGGGCTGTTTTCATAAGATGCAATTTGATTTTTATAACCTAATAATATTTCTATTCCAACTACAGAATTAAAAAATAATTCTGCCCCTCCCGTTATAGAAAATGTGTTATATTTTCCTTTAGGGCGTTCCAAACCAGATTTACTTTGATTAATACCAAATTGATAGCTTGCATCCATCAATATATTGAATTGTTTATCTTTCTTTAGAAAATAATACCTAACGAACGGACCGCCTGCAAGTTTAAAATCATAAGGAGTAGCACCTCCCGAACTTGTACCTTTATAAATTGATAAATATGGCCTTAAACCAGCCGTAAACTTATCTATAAAAAAATAGCCTACAGATGCAGTCAAATCTAAACTTGCATATTTTCCTGTAAAACTCACAGAAGGTGCTATGTACTTTTCATTATACGAGTAATAACTCCCACTACCTCCAAAAAGCCAGGTTTTCTTTGTCAACTGTGCAGTAACATTTAAAGAAATAAAAATAATTGAACATGCAACTAATAATTGTTTCATCATAAAAAATTTAATGGTTAAAAATTTCTGGATAAGATAAACCGGGTGGGCTATGGTCCCTCACTAAATTATTTTTTATATTTATCATCCTGTTATTATTTTCTTTAATAAATTTTGCTAAGTGTAATTAGTATTAAAATAATTTGATGATTTTTTTTTATAATGTTATTTATAATGTAATATAATACTTATTTTTAATTAAATAATTTTTTTTTATAATTTAACATTTGCAGTGTTATTTTTAATATTTCATTAAAGTAAAATATCTGGCTATTGCAAAACAGATCGGCTAACTAATTAAGCGGGTAATTAAAATGTGCTTTATTTTCCCACCACCCCCGCCAAATAGGTGGGTACCCCCACCCCAAAGGGTTAATTAGCCCACCTTTACAGGTATATCCTCCCACCTTTAACCCAAATTAACCCACCTGCTTACCCTAATTGACCCACCTCTATAGGTTAATTCACCCACCTGTGTACCCGAATTAACCCACCCCTTTACCTTAGTTGACCCACCTGCTTACCCTAATT
>JAYTGY010000262.1:0-2026 GCA_043733065.1 Ferruginibacter sp. | reverse complement strand
ATTTATTTTTGTATTGGTTTTTAATATAGCCAAATTGCTTTCGCTAATATCAAAACTCGTTACTTCAAAATTGTTGGATAAATCTGTGGCAATTGTTCTGCCAACCATGCCTGCACCTAGTACTGCTATTTTCATTTTATTTAATTTATATTCGCCATTAAACTTATGCCGAATCTTGGTTTTGATAATAAATAATGAGTTGGGTAAGGTAAATCTAAATTCATTGATTTATTTGAAAGTATTAAACCTGTTGATACCTCATCAATAATTTTATAAAAGATACCAGCTGTAAAAAAAGGGTAAAAAAATAATGAAGGTTCTGATTGTGTTGAAAATGGAAATTTTAAATTCCTTTCAGCTGCGATATAGTTTAAATCGTAATCTAAATTTACATCAATTTTTTTATTAACTGTTTGTTGCAGCTTACCCCTAAAGTTTATGCTAAAAACATTGTCGCCCTCATATTCTGTATAAACCGCCCACTGACTAAATGGAGTGTCAAATTTTCTTAACGGATATAAAAATTTACCTACTGTATTTGCATACATTTCATAAACATCTCTTGCTGGTTCTCTATATCTTAGTTTGTAATCATAGTTTCCTTCATTAAAGATACCGCCATAATATCTAGCTTCTATTGTATTCAAAATTGAAAAACCTTTTCGCTTATATTCATTTGTTATACCAATAAGAGCCGCCATTTTTTTACTTATGTCATTGCTAATTCTAAAATTCGCAAAACCATCTTTGTTAGGTCTGTATCCTATTTGAAAATAAGCTTTTGCATTATTTAAATTTTTATGACCAAATATATTAAATAATAGATTGTTTCTATAACCTTCTAGCACTTTACTGTTATAATTTAAAGATAGCCCGAGAAAACTATTATCATTTTTACCCATTTTTTTTGTTATAGAAAGAGCATCTATGTCATCAACATTTAAACCAATTCCACCATAAAAGTCACCATAAATAGTATAAGAAAAGGTGTACTTTTTTTTGTGTATTTTTAATTGAAAGCCTTGGGCATCTACATTGTATATTGTTAATCCCTCGTCTAATTTTTCATCTAAAAGCATTCCAAGTTTCCCATAAAATGTAAATGCTTTTTTAAATATATTGAAACTATCATTTCCCTCAATGTTAAACACTGGATACAATAATAAATTTTTTTTGTAAAATAGACCATAGGAAACTCCCCTTTGTTCTGCAAATAAATCAACATTTAGTTTAACTTTTGTTTTGTACGTAGTAGTAGTTTTAATATCTATATAAGTAGCTCCATGCCTTAATGGATTATCTGACATTTCGTCAAAATCGTTTGGTATGTCACGAGTGTACATTTGCCTTTTAAACTTTATGTAATTTGGCATAGATACTATAGAGTTCAAATTTTTATCCCATCTAGCCCATAGCTTAGCAGATATTTTAAAATCGATTTTTTTGGGTAAACTATCTTGAGAGAAGCAACTTATGGGTAATAAAAAAAGTAATACAAGTGTAAAAACTATTTTATCGTTTCTGTTTATCATCTTCATAATCTGAAATTAACAAGTAAATGGCAAATAAAATAATTTTATTCTCTTATCACCACAATCTCATCTCCATCCCATTTCACAATTTTACTTGCCGCTGCATTTCCTTTTTCCTTTCTTCTTTGCTCTACAATATAATCAACATTATTTTTTATTTCGGTAGATATTTCTCCAAAATGCTTTGCCGTTTCTTCGCCAGATATATTTGCAGATGTAGAAACAATGGGCTTTCCCAAAGATTTTGTTAAGTATTCGCAAAAAGCATCTTTTACAATTCTAATGGCAATTTTACCATCTTCATTTATCAAATTGCTGGCAAGGTTTTTTGCAGCAGGGTAAATAATTGTTAGTGGTCTTTCTGTATTGGCAAAAAGTGTTTTTATTTTTTCATCAGGCTCTTGAGCATAATTTTGTATATCATTTTCATGCGCCAATAAAATAATCATGCTCTTTTTTTCGTCTCTTTTTTTTATAGCATAAATTTTTGCCAC
>JAYTGY010000261.1:0-3072 GCA_043733065.1 Ferruginibacter sp. | reverse complement strand
GGCCCCATCATATTAAACAATGTTCTTACGCCCAATTGTTTTCTTACATGGCTCACTGCTTTTAATGCAGGGTGAAACAATGGCGCATGCAAAAAAGTGATATTGGCTTCATCCAATTCGCTTTTCAATACATTATTATCATTCTTAAATTTGTAACCCAATTGTTGTAATACATCACTAGAACCCGTAACCGATGTGGAGGCATAGTTGCCATGTTTTGCGACTTTATTGCCAGTGCCAGCCACAATAAAACTTGCAATGGTAGAAATATTAAACGTATTTTTTCCATCGCCACCTGTACCAACAATATCTATTACATCTTCATCAAATGCAATGGGTAAAGCCATTTCCATTAATGCATTTCTAAAACCCTGCAACTCTGCAATGGTAATGGTTCGCATGAGGTACACCGTTATAAATGCAGCTACTTCTGCATCGGTATAAATGCCTTTGCCAATGTTAATCATTACTTCTTTTGCTTGCTCAGCCGTTAAGCTTTTGTATTCAAAAAGAAGGTTTAGTATTTTTTTCATAATTCAAGCCCCCTAAATCCCCCGAAGGGGGACTTTAGAAGTCCGCAATTAATTGAAGACTTCCATTTTTTTAAAGTTTATAAAATAATTTTTATTCATTTCAATCTATTTAATCAATCTACTACGCAAGTCCCCCTTCGGGGGATTTAGGGGGCCAACCAATTCCTCATCATCTTCTCCCCATCTGGTGTAAGCACACTTTCTGGATGAAATTGTACCGATTGTAAATTGTATGTTTTGTGTTGCATGGCCATTATATAATTGTTTTCATCTATTGCAGTTACTTCAAATCCATCTGGCACTGTTGCAGCATCTATAATCCAACTGTGGTATCGTCCTGCTTCAAATTCGTTTTCAAATCCATTAAACAAAATAGATTTGTTTTTGGTTTGAATGATTTTTGTAGCTACACCATGAAAAACGGTATCTAAGTTTATGAGCTTTGCCCCAAATGCTTCTCCAATGGCCTGATGCCCCAAACAAACACCCAATATGGGTTTTGTGGCTGCATACATTTTTATTAATGGCAATAATAATCCTGCTTCTTCGGGTATGCCTGGGCCGGGAGATAAAATTATTTTATCGTATTGCGCTACATCTTCTAAAGCAATTTTATCATTGCGAAATACATCTGGTTTTACATCTGTAATTTTTTCTACAAGATGAACGAGGTTGTAAGTGAATGAATCGTAATTGTCGAATACTAATATTTTCATTTTTTATAGCCCCCAAGCCCCCTAAATCCCCCGCAGGGGGACTTTAGAAGTTTTAAATTATTTAGAGGTCTTTATTTTTTTAATGTTTATAAAATTGTTTTTTTTGCACCCTGCTCTAGATTCGAACTAGAATTGCACGGTTTTGGAGACCGGCGTTTTACCATTAAACCAACAGGGTTTATTTTGTTTATCATATTTTCATTCATCTGTTTTTATCTAATGCATCCTTAATGTTCAACAATGGTATGCCGTACAAGTGAGTGACACAACGATGTTGACCATAGCTGCTTCTTTGTTTGGACAAAAAAATTTTTGTCCAAAACTTAACACCTCACCCCAGCCTCTCCAAAGGAGAGGATCCACACTTCGATACTTTAAAATTACTTCAAAGTATCAGAGTCCAAAAGTCCCTCCTTCGGAGGGATTTAGGGAGGCTGCCAACACAATCGCCCGCTTCAATGCTCCCAACTTATGCCCTACTTCTTCCAACTCACTCTGCGGAATACTTGCTGCTACTACACCTGCGCCTGCACGATATGTGAGTGTATTGTTTCTACACAAAAAAGTACGTATCATTATAGCATGGTTGCAGCTTTTATCGAAACCAATATAACCTATTGCTCCACCATAAAAACTACGTTCGTTTTGCTCAATGCTATTTATCAATTGCATGGCTTTATATTTTGGTGCACCGCTTAGTGTGCCAGCAGGAAAAACCGAAGCCATTATTTTAAATGGATTTTTTTCTTCGCCAATATTGCCTTGCACTTCGCTCACCATGTGTATTACGTGACTGTAAAAATTAATATTTTTAAACTGTGTTACGTTTACATTATTACAAACCCTGCTCAAATCATTTCTTGCTAAATCCACCAACATAATGTGCTCAGCATTTTCTTTGGCATCGTTTTCCAAATCTATCGCTAATAGTTTATCTGCTTCATCATTTCCTGTTCGTCTAAAAGTGCCTGCAATCGGATGTACCGTGGCTTTGTCATCTTTAATAACCACTTGACTTTCGGGGCTACTGCCCATCAATTTATAATCGCCATAATCAAAATAAAATAAATATGGCCCAGGGTTTATGCTGCGCAAACTTCGGTAAACATTAAACTCATCGCCAATATATTTTTGCTGAAAACTTCTGCTCAATACAATTTGAAACACATCACCACGTTTGCATGCATCAATGCCTTTTTGCACATTATTTCTATATGTTTCGTCGGGCATATCTTGTGTTTCATTTCCTTTAGTTGCAAAGGGAAACACAGGCACATCCTTGCTTCGCAAAATATTTTCTACATCTTCAACCCTACTTTCTATTCCGCTAATGTTGTTTTCGCAAAGAAAAATTTCATCTTTAAAATGATCGATGATAATTACATATTGGTACAATCTATATCGCATTAAAGGTATTGGATCAATATTTTTTATTTCTGATTTTAATTCGATTGAATCAAAAAATTGTACTGCATCATAAGTTGTATAACCAAACAATCCTTGTGCAATCGTTGCTATTTTTTCGGAAGGAATGGCAGCATCAAAACTATCTATAAAATTTTCTAAAATATTATTGATATTATCTTTTGTAGAAATGGTAATCGACTCCGTTTTTTGTGCAGGATATTTATATTCTGCTTTTTGCAAATCCATAATTTCTATTCCGCCAATGGCATTTATAGCTATGATGGAACGGCTGTTTTCTCCTGCGTGAGAGTCTGTACTTTCTAGCAGAATGGTATCTCTAAACTTATCCCTCATACGCAAGTATATGCCTACAGGCGTATATAAGTCTGCAGGTATTTTGGTGCAAGAAGTGGTTA
>JAYTGY010000260.1:0-4806 GCA_043733065.1 Ferruginibacter sp. | reverse complement strand
GTTTTAATTTCTCTCTCGGAGTTTTCCGTGTTTTTATAAGTAAACTGTTGTTCGGCAGGTAAACGCTTTTTATCATCTACGTATAATGATATAATTATAAATTTATCTTTTAATAAATTGTACACTTTTGGGTTGGTCCACACATTTTCTTCCATACGGCGGCAGTTTACACAGGCATAACCAGTAAAGTCTAGCATTATTGGTTTCTTTTGTTCTCTAGCAATTTTTAAACCTTCTTCATAATCGTGTGAGCAGTTTAAATCTAATACACAATCACTTTTGCCTGCATAAATGCTATAATATAATGGAGGAGGAAAGCCGCTAATCAAAGAAAGGTTTGCATATTTTGTATCGGTAACACCAGGCAATAAGTACAATGTAAATATTGTAAAAAAAGATGCTACTAAAATTCTACCGATTGATAATTTTTTAATGGGCGCATCATTTTTAAATTTTAAAATACCCCATAGGTAAAGTGATAATAATGCTCCGATAATTATCCAAATACCAATAAATATTTCTCTTTTTAGCAAGCCCCAATGCACCACCAAATCTGCGTTCGATAAAAACTTAAATGCAAAACCGAGTTCTAAAAAGCCCAACACTACTTTTACTGTTGTAAGCCACCCGCCACTTTTTGGTAGCGATTTTAGCATTTCGGGAAAAAGTGCAAACAACGCAAAAGGCAAACCCAATGCAGCACCAAAACCAGCCATACCAAATGTTAGTCTCATTGCTCCTCCAGGTCCAGATACTGCACCAGCAAGCAACGAACCCGCAAGCGGTCCCGTACAAGAAAAAGAAACAATGGTAAGGGTAAGTGCCATAAAAAATATTCCTGTTACCGTTCCTGCATTGGCTTTGCTATCTGTACTATTCGTTAGGCTGCTTGGTAAAGTAATTTCGTACAATCCAAAAAACGATAATGCAAACGCAACAAATACGATAAAGAAAATTACATTTAATGTTACGTTTGTAGAAATGCCATTAAAAATATCTGGATTGAGTTTATCAAAAATATGAAACGGCAGTGTTATTAAAACATATATAAGAAAAATAAAGAAGCCATACAAAAATGCATTTCTTATACCCACTTGTTTGCTTTGTGCTTTTTTGGTAAAGAAAGAAACGGTAAGTGGTATCATTGGAAACACACATGGCGTAAGCAATGCAATTAATCCTCCTAAAAAACCCAATGCAAAAAGAGAAAACAAACCTTTTGACTTCACATCATTTGTGGATGATGATGCAGATGTTTTAGCATCGGTCAGCGGTTTATCAATGTTTATGGTTGGGATTAAAATTCTGTTAGAACTTGCAGCAGTAGTAGTCTTTTCTCCTGTACTAATTTTTACAGAAGTTTTTTCTGTATTCAACTCTACACCATTAGAAATAGAATAATTTATCTCTGCATCAAAGCTAGATGGCACTTTGCCACTGATGTTTATTTTTTCTGTAAACGAAATACTATCGCTTACTACTTGTACTTTACTTTGAAAAATAGCATCTTGTATTTCTTTGCTAGCTGTACTTATTTTAAATTCGCCCGGCTTAATAAAACTAGAATCATAAGTAGTTTTAATACCATCAATTTCTAGTATTTTATTATCGACACTATACACATACCAGCCTTTTTTTATAACGCTTTTGTAATTTACTTCGTAAGTACCATCAGCAATTTTATTTGCAGTGGCAGTCCATTTTACTAAGCTGCTATCTTGTGCAAATGTAATGGCAGAAAAAAATGTAAACAGAAATACCAATAAAAACTTAGTCTTAAAAAAACGCATCATATTAATTTTATAAAAAATCCCGACACAACATCGGGATATAAATTTAGCTCTAATTTTATTTATGCTTTGGGATTTATTTTAATGGCAAATGCTACGTCTTTTGGTGGTAAACATTTTTGATCATTACAAACCATATACGTTACTTTTCCTTTTGCTACTGTAGCTGCTATTGCCTTCATTTTTACTTTTTGTACAAAATCAACTTTGCTAGCATAAAATTTTAAAGTTGATTTAAAATTAGGATCATATTCCTTTATCATTTTACCAGCCTCTTTTACATTTCCATCTAATTTTATCAATGGGCTTTTATCAAAACTAAAACTAGTTGGTACAGGACCATCTCCTGCTGCTTGTGCATAAATATGCCACTTGGGTTGTAATGTAGCCGTCATATGCAATTCATATACATCTGCACTTATTTTTTTAGCAGTATATGCCCATGTTACTGGGTTTTCTACTTGCGCATTTGCTGCTCCCACAAAAAATAATACGACTATAGAAAGGATAATTTTTTTCATGTTTTTTTTTTGTATTTATATGTACAACAAAATTGGTTGTTTTGTTTTAAAGGGATTTGTTAAATATGGTTGCGGGTTACGAGTTTTAAAGTTACGGGTTCATTTAAGCGAATGCAGTTTCTGCTATTGCAATGCCCAATAATTCTTTAAACACTTGTCTTCCATCTTCATTACCTAACAAATTACTACAAGCTCTTTCTGGATGTGGCATCATGCCAAATACATTGCCGGCTACATTTTTTATGCCTGCAATATTGTTTGTGGTACCATTTGGGTTTGCAGTAGCATTTACTTCTCCATTTGCATCGCAATACCTGTAAATAATTTGCTTGTTGTCTTCCAAAGATTTTAATACATCGTCTGCTGCATAAAATCTTCCTTCCCCATGTGCTATGGGTATCATGAGAGGTTGTGAGGATGGATTATTGGTGTTTTTTATAAATACATTTTTGCAAATAAATTGTTGGTTGGCATTGGCTAATAATGCACCTGGCAATAAACCACTTTCGCATAATATTTGAAAGCCATTGCATACACCCAAAACTTTTCCGCCTGCAATGGCAAATGCAATTACACTCTTCATCATTGGGCTAAAACGGGCTATAGCACCACATCTTAAATAATCGCCATAGCTAAAACCGCCTGGCAATACAATACAATCTTCGATAGTAAGCATCGAAATATCGCTGTCTTTGTGCCAAAGCGGTATAACATCTTGCTGCAAATCGTTTTGCAAAGCATCTAGCATATCTCTATCGCAATTAGAGCCAGGGAAAATAACTACAGCAAATTTCATGAAGTGTGTATTTATGAAATGCAAAAATAACGAAAGGTTGTAAAAGTAAATTTATAAATTTTAGCCACGTATAAGACTAATGTTCACGAATAAAAATTCATTAAAAAATTTTATTCATACAATGTATATCTATTGCATAATAAAAGTTGAATCCCTACGCAAGCATAGGGACAAGAAAAGATTTACCGCTGAAGAGCTGCGGTGGACTGAGCGATGTGCATGTGCATGCCGATAGGCATATGCACATGTACGGAACAGCGAAGGAGACCGAACAAATGCTCAATAATGGTTTTCAGCTCACAGCCCAAATTAATTTTTTATTTTTTTTGCCGAGAAGACGTGAAGGCATTTTATAAAAATGTAAGGCGGTAAGATATTTTGCTTCGCAAAATAACGAAAGCACAAAACCTTGAAAAAAATCGTAACCCGTAACCTGCCTTTGCCGGCCGGCAGGCAGGCCCACCAACCCGCAACCTCATCAAACGGATGCCAACTTTTAAAAAGTTGGCATCCGTTTGATGAACCTTCAACCTTCAACTCTTCCTCTCCTGACACAACTCCACCAACACCCCATTCGTACCCTTGGGATGCAAAAAGCAAACGAGTTTATTATCGGCACCGAGTTTTGGTTTTTCGTTGAGTAGTACAAAACCTTCTGCCTGTAGGCGAGCCATTTCTGAAACAATATCCGCCACTTCAAAAGCAATATGGTGCATGCCTTCGCCTCTGCGTTCTATAAATTTTGCGATTACGCCATCTTCGGTAGTGCTTTGTACCAATTCAATTTTAGTATCGCCAGTTTTAAAAAAAGCGGTGTTTACGGCTTCGCTTTCTACGGTTTCTGTCTTGTAGCACTGACTATTGAGCAGTTTTTCAAACAACGGAACAGATATTGATAAATCTTTTACGGCAATGCCTATGTGCTCGGGTTTTAGCATGGTTTTTTATTTATTTCTTAATTAGCAAACCCAAAGTAAGGCGATTGTAGTAAATTTGCACAATAAATTATAAAAAGATAGATGTTAAAATTACCGATTTACTTAGATAACAACGCTACAACACCCATGGACCCAAGGGTTTTTGAGGCAATGACCCCATACTTTTTGGAAGATTTTGGCAATGCGGCTAGTCGTAACCACCCTTTTGGCTGGAAGGCGGAAGAAGCTGTGGATTATGCTCGTGAGCAAGTGGCAAAATTGATAGGTGCAGACCCTAAAGAAATTATTTTTACAAGTGGTGCTACGGAAGGCGATAACCTTGGTATAAAAGGTGTGTTTGAAATGTATTCGCAAAAAGGCAATCATATTATTACAGCTACTACAGAGCATAAAGCAGTATTGGATACATGCAAGCATATAGAAAAATTAGGTGGCGAAGTAACATACTTGCAAGTAAAACCTGATGGCTTAATAGACTTAGCAGAATTGGAAGCGGCTATAAAACCAACTACGATTTTGATTTCTATTATGTGGGCTAATAATGAGATTGGAACAGTAATGCCGATAAGAGAAATAAGTGCTATTGCAAAAAAGCATGGCGTATTATTGTTTACAGATGGCACGCAAGCTGTAGGAAAAATACCTGTAGATGTAAATAAAGATGGCATAGACTTAATGGCGTTTACTGCACACAAAATGTACGGGCCTAAAGGCGTTGGTGCATTGTATGTACGCAGAAAAAATCCTCGTGTAAAAGTAAC
>JAYTGY010000259.1:0-11050 GCA_043733065.1 Ferruginibacter sp. | reverse complement strand
CCACCATATACCGATTTGCCTCCCACATTTGGATTTGGCACAAGTGTATCTAAATTTATGCCGGTAATAGATTGTATGGTGTTTATTAATGAAAGTCCATTGCTGCCGCCTTCTATTGCAGCAATAGCGCCTGGTACAGCCGAGTGTACGTTTGGTGTCAATTTTGTAATTACTGGAATTGTGGCTATTTCCATTACCCATTCCACTACCATTTTTGCAATTTCAGGATCTTGCCCAACCGCAGCACCCATGCCTCTTTCCACCATGCCATGCGGACAACCAAAATTTAATTCCAAGCCATGTGCTCCTGTATCTTCTACTTTTTTTATTAACTCGTGCCAGCTTTTTTTGTCATTATCGGCCATTAAAGAAACCACCATAGCACGGTCAGGAAAAATTTGTAACACTTCTTTTATTTCTTTCAAATTAATATCGAGTGGTCTATCCGATATCAATTCAATATTATTAAACCCTACAGCCTTTCTTCCATTATAATCCATAGCAGAATAACGAGACGAAACATTTTTTACCTGACTACCCAATGTTTTCCAAACAACGCCGCCCCAGCCTGCTTCAAAAGCACGGAGCACATTTATTTTTTTATCTGTTGGTGGTGCAGATGCTAACCAAAACGGGTTTGGTGATTTTATGCCGAGAAAATTTGATTGTAAGTTTGCCATATATAATTTTTTTGGGACACGGATGACACGGATTGGATGGATAAAAAAGGATTTTTTGGTTCTCAAAAATTTGAATAAACTTCCTTTTTCTTATCTGTGTAAATCCTTTCAATCCGTGTCATCCGTGTTCAATATTTAAATATTCCAAAATACCCTTCGCCCCATCCTTGCCAGCCTGCACAGCGTCCACTACTTCCTTACCGCCATTCACCGCATCACCGCCAGCAAAAACGCCTTTTAAATTTGTACTTCCATTTTTTTCTATAATAATTTTTCCATTTTTATTTTGGAGAGTTGCATCGTTAACCAAACCTTCAAAAGGAATTTGCCCTGCTGCTTTTATCACCATGTCCACATCCAAAGAAAATGTTTCTCCAGTTTCTACTGGTGCTCTTCTGCCAGATGCATCTGGTTCGCCTAGTGTCATTTTATTGCAAACCAGTTTTTTTACAATGCCATTTTCACCAATAATTTCTTTTGGGCTCGCCAGCCAAATAAAAGAACAACCATCTAATTTTGCAATATCCAATTCTACATCCGTACAAGGTTTTTCATTTTCTGTTCTACGATAAATCATCGTTACTTCTTTTGCACCTAATCTTTTTGATTGTGTAGCAGCGTCAATGGCCGTCATACCCATGCCAATAACTGCTACATTATCGCCAACAGCTATTTTTGAATAATCATTTGTACGAATGTTGTAAATAAACGAAATGGCATCTTCTACGCCTTGTAAATCTTCACCTGGTATTTCTAGTGTACGAGCCACACCAACACCAATGCCTAAAAACACCGCATCGTAATGTTGTTCCAGTTCAGCAAGTGTAATATCTTTTCCTAATGTTTTATTGTATTCCATTTTTATTCCACCTACTGAAAGAATATAATCTACTTCTTCTTTGCAAAATTGAGCCGTGGCTTTATATGCAGCCACACCGTATGTCATTAATCCGCCGCCTCTTTCTTCTTTCTCAAAAATGGTTACATCAATACCTTGTAATGATAATGAATGTGCGCAAGCCAAGCCAGCAGGGCCAGCACCCACAACAGCCACTTTTTTACCAACAGCATCTTTTCTGGTAAATAGTTTCCATTGTTTCTCCATTGCTTTCTCGGTAGAGTAGCGTTGCAGTTTTGCAATATTGATGGGCTCTTCATCCAAAAAATTGTACACACAAGCACCTTCACATAATTTTTCTACAGGGCATACTTTAGAACAACCGGCACCCATAATGTTGGACGATAAAATTGTTTTTGCAGATCCTTTTATATTGCCCGATGAAATTTGTTTGATGAACAAAGGCACATCGATACTAGTAGGGCAAAGCTTTGTGCAAGGCGCATCGTAACAATTAATGCACCTGTTGGCTTCAATAGCAGCAGCTTCATCATGCTCAAAAGGTGGATGAATATCACTGAAGTTTTTTGTGTATTCTTGTTGTAATAACTTGTTTGATGAAATAGCCATTTGAAATTATTTTAACTTTTTTGTTTTTTTGGGAGTTGGCAAATAATTTGTTTTAGTTACAACCTTTTCTCCTGTTTTTATTTCTAATGCTTTTCTTGCATTCCCTGCAATATTTCCCCCTTGCTTTGCGGCAACTTTATTTTCTTTAAATCCTTTTGGATGTTTTGTCTTTACAATTGCTGTTGTTGAAGCCTCTCCAAGCATAGAAAAAATTAGTTCCAAATCTGTCATTTGGTCTCTTAAATTTTCTCTTTTAAGGTTTTTTATTTTTTTGTGTTCTGATGGGGTTAAGCCAAAAGTAGCTCTTGCTATTTCTGCGGTAAGTATTGCATATTCTTTTTGTTCTTTTACTGCATGATTTTTCCATTCATCTGTTAACTCTTCTCTTATAGCAATACTTCTCATCCTCTTTTCAATCCAATCATCTGGATATCCTTTTTGTTTATACAAATCTCGGGTTCGCTGAGTTGCTATTTCTGGATTTTCTATTTCCTCTAATCTTTCATAACCAACTTGTGCTAACCAAAGCTTAAATGGCTCTGCTTTTGGAGAAGGTATTGATTGGATAATCCTGAGAATCCCTTTGGTATTTGCGCATTTCATTTGTTGTTTCCCTCCAGCTGTTTCTACTTCAAGGGTAGGTACAAGTTGTACCCACCCTTTTGCTAGTTCTGCATCTCTTGAACGCATTTTTTTTACATACTGTTTAGGGTCGTTACTATCGGTTAAGGCTGCTATAACGTCTTCTACAACAAAATACCATTGTTGTTCAACAAGATTGAATGTTGAACGAATTAGTTTGCTGTCAAATAATTTAATATTACTCATATTATTTTAACTTAATCAAATGTAGTTTTACAATTCCGTTAATTTACCATAAGTCTCTGGTCTTCTATCTCTAAAAAATTGCCAAGTATTTCTTACTTCTTCTATCATATCTAAATCAAAATCGCAAATCAATAATTCATCATTATCTTCCGATGCTGTTGCTAAAATTTGCCCACGAGGATCTACAAAATAAGAACTGCCATAAAACTTTCCGAGGTTCCAAGGTTTTTCTTCACCCACACGATTGATACAGCCCATAAAATATCCATTGGCTGCAGCATGTGCTGGTTGCTCTAACTTCCATAAATATTGCGATAAGCCTGCAACCGTAGCAGAAGGATTGTAAACGATTTCTGCACCATTCAAACCTAAACATCTTGCCCCATCAGGAAAATGCCTGTCGTAACAAATATATACACCAACTTTAGCATACTTGGTCTGAAATACAGGGTAGCCAAGGTTTCCGGGCTTAAAGAAAAACTTTTCCCAAAAGCCAGATGTATGTGGAATGTGATTTTTTCTATATTTTCCTAAGTAGGTTCCATCGGCATCTATTACTGCGGCAGTGTTGTACAAAACACCGGCTTGTTCTTTTTCATATATAGGAACAATGATAACCATGTTATATTTTTTGGCATAAGTTGCCATCAAATCTGTTGTAGGGCCTGGCACTGTTTCAGCAGATGCATACCATTTTTTATCTTGCCCTGGGCAAAAATATGGCGTATTAAAAATTTCTTGCAAACATAAAATTTGCACACCCTTTTGTCCTGCTTCTTCAATTAGTGGAATATGTTTTTGCACCATTGCATCGCATATTTCTTGTATGGTACCTTCCCCTTCTGTTTTTGGAAGACTCATTTGAATAAGACCTGATTTAATTATTCTTGGCATAATAGTAATTTTAATTTTTGTAAAAGGTATAAAATTTATTCTTTATTACTCAAAGCTTTTTCAATTTTTTTATCTGGAATTAACCAGATCATCGAAACTATAAAAAATATTATGCCCGAAATGACAGGACTAAAATATAAAGCAATGGGTATGGCTATCAAATAAAGTAAAACGGAGCCAAGAGATTTCCATCCTTTGGGTTTTATAATTTCTTCTAATTGTTTTTCATTTTTATGGCTTCGTACAATTGTTGTTTGCAGAATATTAAATGCCACCCCACACAATAAAGCCAATACAGCATATGCCACTACTGTAATTCTTTCAAAATGATTTTCGCCCATCCATGCCGTAGCAAAGGGTATTAGCGATAACCAGAATAATAAATTTATATTTGCCCACATAATAGAAGGTGTAACATTTTTTACAGTGTGTATTAAATGATGATGATTTACCCAATAAATGGCTACAAATAAAAAGCTTAATCCATAACTCAAGAATTTTGGCAATAAGGGTTTAATTTTTTCCCAATCTGTTCCCTCTGGTGCTTTCATTTCAAGCACCATAATAGTAACAATGATTGCGATAACGCCATCACTAAAAGCCTCCATTCTGGTTTTTTGCATTATATTTTATTTTGTACTTTACTTCGCTTTATAAATTTACCATACCCTTTTTCAATTTTGCACTCATTGTTTTCAATGGCAATTTGCCCACGGAGCAAAACTGTTTTCACTTTGCCTGTTACTTCCCAGCCTTCATATCCGCTATAGTCCACGTTCATGTGATGCGTGCTTGCAGAAAGTGTGTGTTTTTCGTTTGCATCAAATATTACTATGTCTGCATCGCTACCAACTGCAATGGTACCTTTTTTAGGAAACATGCCAAATATTTTTGCCGCATTTGTGCTGGCTACTTCCACATATTTATTTAATGTAATTTTTCCTTTGTTTACGCCTTCGCTAAACAACAATTCCATTCTATTTTCTATTGCAGGATGCCCATTGGGGATTTTGCTAAAATCATTCTTGCCCATTAATTTTTGTTCCCACATAAACGGACAATGATCCGTTGCCACTACATTTACAATGCCTTGGTTTATGCCTGCCCACAATGTGGCTTGGTCTTTCTTTTCTCTCAATGGTGGGCTCATTACCCATTTTGCAGCATCTTCTTTTTCATATAAAGATGCATCAATAATTAAATATTGAATACAAGTTTCTACAAATACTTTTTGGTTTCGTTTGGTGGCATTGCGCACTGCATTCAAAGCACCTTCGCAGGTGAGGTGAACAATATAACCTGGGCAGCCAGTATAATTTGCCATATCTGCAAAGCGGCCACTAGCTTCGGCTTCGGTTACTTCTGGCTGCGATAAATAATGATACAGTGGAGATAGTTTTCCTTCTGCTTTGTGTTTGGCAATTAAAAAATCTATCATATCGCCGTTGGTGGCATGTACATTTATTAGACCACCATGTTTTTTTACTTCTTGCATTAAACCTATCATCTGCCTATCATCAATCATCAAAGCACTTTTGTATGCCATAAAAGTTTTAAAAGAGGTGATGCCTTCTTCTTCAATAAAATGTTGTATTTCTTTTTTTGTATCCTCATTAAAATCGGTAACTGCCATGTGAAAACTATAATCACCCACGCAATTATTATTACTTCTGCCTTGCCACTCTTCTAATGCAGATTGTAAACTCTTGCCTTGTGTTTGCAAAATAAAATCTATTACAGATGTTGTGCCACCAAACAATGCAGCTCTTGTGCCTGTTTCATAATTATCGCTGGAGTATGTACCCATAAAAGGCATATCTAAATGCACATGCGGGTCTATGCCACCAGGAAAAACGAGTTTGCCAGTGGCATCTATTTCTTTATCGGCTTTTACTTGCAAGTTTTTACCAATGGCAGAAATGGTTTCTCCTTCAATAAAAATATCTGCAACATAGTTGTCAGTTGCAGTGATGATATTTCCGTTTTTGATGAGTGTGTTCATTTAATTTTTAGATTTTTTATTTACTTTTTAAACCCAATTCTTTCTCTTTTTTCCCATTTAATTTTTTGTGATTTCTCCTCTTCTTTTTTATCAAGCATGTTTTCTAATGCATCATAAATACTATTTAATTGTATATCATGTTCATCAATTCTATCTCTTAATTCCTTTATTAAACTAAGTGCTGATAAATTACTATGCACAAGTCTTTTTAAAGAAATAAAAGCTCTAACAATAGCAATGTTCATTTTTATGGCTTTCTGGCTTTTTAAAACTCCTGCAAGCATTGCGACTCCGTGTTCGGTAAATGCATATGGAGGTAAACTTAACTTTCTTTTCAATTGTGATGATATCACAGAATGTGATGTCATATTAGTGCCCTCTTTACTAAATATTTCTGATGATATCACAATTTGTGATATCATATCTTTCCATTCTTTTTTAGTGAGGCGAAACATAAAGTCTTTTGGGAAGCTATCTATATTTCTTTTTACTGTCTGATTAAAAACCCTTGTTTCTACTTCATACAATTGGGCGAGGTCAAAATCTAACATTACTTTTTCACCACGAATTTCATAAATTTTATCATGTATTATTTCAGTTTTCATTATTTTCTTTTATTCATTAACAATAAATAAACAATCCCACTCACAGACAATCCCACAAACCAAGCATAATGATACAAATCTGAAATCCACAAAGGGAATGCAGTAGCGGAAACAACTTTTATTTGTAATAAGAATCCTGGTATGTTTGGCACTATGCCACATAATAGTGCAATAATGGCTTTGTTGTTGAAGCCATTGCTGTAGCTGTATTCTCCGCCATGTTTGTATAAATCCTCTGCTACTAAATTTTTCTTTCGTATAAAAAAATAATCTGCAATCATAATACCACCAACAGGGCCAAGCAAACTAGAGTAAGCAACAAGCCATGTAAAAATATATCCATCGGGGCTGGCAATTAATTTCCAAGGAAAAATTAATATACCAATAAAGCCAGTAATGTAACCACCAGTTTTAAAACTAATTTTATTTGGAGCAAGATTTGAAAAATCATTAGCAGGGCTAACAATATTTGCGGCAATATTTGTTGCTAATGTAGAAATGATAATACCAATCATAGCAAAAGTTACCATTATTTTATTTTCAAATTTACCAGCTAATTTTACAATATCCCATTCGGTACTGCCATAAATAATTGCCGTAGCAGATGTTACTACTACGCCAATAAATGCAAAAAATGTCATGCTTGTTGGTAAGCCAATTATTTGTCCTTTTATTTGTGCGTCTTGGCTTTTTGCATAGCGTGTAAAGTCTGGAATGTTTAAAGATAGCGTAGCCCAAAAGCCCACCATGCCTGTTAATGCAGGAAAAAAGAAATGCAGAAATGATTTTGTATCTGCAAATTTTGATGGTTGATTTAATATTGGTCCAAGTCCATTAGCAGCACTAATAGCCCAAAACAATAATGCCAACGCAGCTACTGGTAAAAAGATGGCTTTAAAAACCAATAACTTTTTTATACTTTCTACACCTAAGTAAACGATGTACATATTGAGCAACCAAAAAATAAAAAAACAAAGTAGGGGTAATGTTTGTGGAAAAAGAGTAGTAAGATTTATTTCTTCAAAAGATGGGTTCCATGCACGTAAAATATTATACAACGATGCACCACCAATCCATGTTTGAATTCCAAACCAACCACAAGCAACTATAGCACGCAGCATGGCAGGAATGTTAGCACCCTTTGTGCCAAAACTTGTTCTAGCCAACACAGGAAAAGGAATGCCATATTTTGCACCAGCATGTCCATTTAAAATCATTGGAATTAATACAATGGCATTACCAAGAAAAATAGTCAAGATTGCTTGCCACCAATTCATACCGCCTTGTATGAGTGAGCTTGCGAGCATATATGTAGGTATGCATAAACTCATGCTTATCCATAAAGCAGCATAGTTCCATGTTCCCCAAGTTCTTTTTTGTAAAGAGATGGGAGCAAGGTCTTCGTTGGTTAGTGAAGCGTTAGGAATTATGTTAGTTTGGTCTGGCATATTGTTAATTAAAAATTATCAATTTACATACTCATCAGCAATGGCAATAGCTTGTGAAATTATCCCCAGCCCTTCATCTATTTGTTCTTTATTTATACAAAGCGGTGGTGCAACAAAAATATAATTCCAACGTACAAAAGTGTACATGCCAAGTTCTTTTATTTTTGCTGCCACTTTGTTCATAATTTCCATTTCGTTTGGCTTGGCATTAAATGGTGCCATAGGTTCTTTTGTTGTTCTATTTTTTACCAACTCTATACAACCTAGTAAACCTGTATTTCTAAAATCTCCAATGGATGGATGTTTAAGTTTTAATCCTTCCATTTTTTCTTCAATATATTTTCCCATAGCCGCTGCATTAGCAACCATATTTTCATCTTCATAAATATTTAAAACTTCTAGTGCCGCTGCACAACCTACTGCATGCGCAGAGTAGGTGAGGCCAAGCATTAAAGGTTTATCATCATAATGTGCAGCAATTTTATCGCTTACGATTAATGCACCCATTGGCAAATAACCAGCAGTTAATCCTTTTGCTGTTGCAATAATATCTGGTATCACGCCATGGTTATCTATGCCAAACCATTTACCAGTTCTTCCAAAACCACTCATCACTTCATCTATTATTAATAAAATACCATGTTTATCGCAAATGGCTTTTAGTTTTTTAAAATAATCTGGTGGATATTTTATACAACCGCTGCTTCCACTTTCGCCTTCCATTAAAATTGCTGCTACGTTTTCTGGCCCTTCAAATTCTATAACTCTTTCTACATGGCTTGCACATTCATATTGGCATGTGCCAAATGTTTGTCCAAACGGACAACGGTAACAAAATGGATCTTCTACATGAATAAAATTTGGCGCTTGTTGGCTATCGGCTGGCAATTTTCTTGGGTCGCCACCAGCACTAAGCCCACCATAACTTGCGCCATGAAAAGCCCGATATTTTGCGATAATTTTATGGCGGCCTGTATACAGTCTTGCTAATTTAATTGCATTATCAATGGCTGTTGCACCACACACCGTAAACAATGTTTTGTTTAATCCTTCAGGTGTAATGGATGCTAATTTTTTTCCTAACTCACCCCTAACTTTTGTAACACAGCTTGGTGTAACGTAACTTATTTCTTGCATTTGTTTTACCACTGCATCTGTCACACGTTGGTTGCCATGTCCAATGTTTACATTCATTAATCCACTGGAAAAATCTATGTAACGTTTATCATCATAATCGTATAAATAAACGCCCTTGCCATATTTTACGGCAATAGGAGAGATGCCTTTTTGTTTGCTCCAGCTAAATAGAGTGTAGTCTGAATTGTT
Source organism: Ferruginibacter sp. (assembly GCA_043733065.1). GTDB lineage: Bacteria > Bacteroidota > Bacteroidia > Chitinophagales > Chitinophagaceae > Ferruginibacter. The sequence goes on along the minus strand of JAYTGY010000259.1, from coordinate 1,799 downwards.
TTGGATGATTTCTTCTGTTTCTGTCATAATTTATTTTTAAAAGTTTTTTTTGAACACGGATGACACGGATTGGATGGATTAAAAGGATTTTTTTTGCAAATCCAAAACAAAATCCAAATACTTTTTTATTTCCTTATCCATACAAATCCGTCCAATCCGTGTCATCCGTGTTCCATTTCATATTTTTATTATCCATAAAATCCGTTTAATCCGTGTCATCCGTGTTCCAATTATTCTAACTCATCCAATTCGTCTTCGCTTCCGCATTCCACTTTGTTGTTGTCTTTTTTAATTTTGTCCAAAACTCTATCGAACTTTTTCCTGTTAAATCTCCCACACCAAATTTAGAATCGTTCCAACCACCAAAAGAAAAAGGCTCTCTTGGTACTGGCACACCAATGTTTACGCCTATCATGCCTGCACTAGCACGCTCTATAATGTAACGAGCCATGCCACCATCTTGCGTAAATACTGCGGCCGCATTTCCATAAGGATTATTATTTTCTATTGCCAATGCTTCATCAACCGTTTTTGCACGCATGATAGAAATTACTGGACCAAAAATTTCTTCTTTAGCCACACTCATATCTGGTGTTACAAAATCTATAACTGTTGGGCCTACATAAGAACCATTTTCTTTTCCTTTTACTGTTGCATTTCTGCCATCTACTAAAATTTTTGCGCCTTGGGCTTCTGCTTCGGTAATATATTTTTCTATTCTTTCTTTAGCTGCTTTAGAAATAACCGCTCCAAGATTTTCTCCTGGAATTATTTTTCTTGCTTCTACACAAATTTGATCTATAATAGGATCTACATTACCCACCGCTACCATTGCCGATGCAGCCATACAACGTTGCCCTGCACAACCAGACATTGATGCAGTAACGTTTGTAGCCGTCATGCTTGGATGCGCATCTGGCAGCACAAGCAAATGATTTTTTGCACCGCCGAGTGTAAGCACTCTTTTAAAACTTGCAGATGCACGTGCATAAACAATTTTTGCAACTTTTGTAGAACCTACAAAAGACACTGCTTCAATACCTGGATGATCGCAAATGGCTTCTACAATTTCTCTATCGCCATTAATAATATTTAGCACACCATCTGGCAAGCCAGCTTCTTTTAAAAGCTCTGCAATTTTTATACAACTTAATGGTACAGTTTCCGATGGTTTTAAAATCATTGTATTCCCTAACGCCAATGCATTTGGTATTGTCCAATTGGGCACCATGCTCGGGAAATTAAATGGAACAATAGAAGCTACCACACCAATCGGGCAGTAGTCTGTGCGACATTCCACACCTTTACTTACTTCTAAAATTTCGCCACCAATAAGTTGTGGTAGCGAGCAAGCAAACTCTGTAAGTTCAATACTTTTTTCAACTTCAGCTCTTGCTTCGTCCAATGTTTTTCCATTTTCTTCTTGTACTAGTTGCGATAGCTCCAACATGTTTTTTTCTAACAAGGCTCTGTATCTATAAAAAATTTGTACACGTTCTTTTATAGATGTTTTAGACCAGGTTTCAAATGCCTTTTGTGCAGCTGTTACCGCTTCATTTAAATCATCATTGTTAGATAATGGAACGGTAGATAATAAACTGCCATCTAAAGGAGATATTACATCTAATGTTTTAATTGTTTTGCTGGCAACAAATTTTCCACCAACAAAATTTTTTATTTCGGGGTATTTCATTTCAGTATGTTTATGATTTACAATCTAAATTATTTTTTATAACTTTTAAGTAAATTAAGATTATTAATTTAGTTGGAAAAATTTATAAAAGCAGTTAAAGCCAAAT
>JAYTGY010000258.1:0-1533 GCA_043733065.1 Ferruginibacter sp. | reverse complement strand
CCCTTTTATAATAGATGAACTAAACCCTTGATGTTCCATTTCATTTAAACCTGCAATGGTACAGCCTTTTGGCGTAGTTACTTTATCTATTTCTTGCTCGGGATGCGTTTTTAAAGTAAGCAATAATTCTGCCGCTCCTTTTACCGTTTGCGATGCTATGAGGCTTGCAGTAGCTGCATCAAAACCAATTTCTATACCAGCTTGTATGTTTGCTCGTATATAACGCATGGCGTATGCAGTACCGCATGCACCAAGCACGGTTGCAGCGTTCATCAGCTTTTCGTCTATGTTTACTGTTTTGCCTAAGTTGTTAAATAAATCTTCGGTAAATTTTATTTGCGTATCATTTGTATTGGTAGCACTTAGGCAAGTTATACTTTCTTGTATGGCAATAGCGGTATTGGGCATGGCTCTAAAAATGGCAACATTATTTCCTACAATGCTTTTTATTTCATCTAAATTAATACCTGTAACTACAGAAATTAATAAATGATTTGCTGTAAGATTTGGTTTTATCTCTTCTAAAATTTCTTTTATTTGAAAAGGTTTTATGGCAAGGATGATGACATCGTTTTCTGCAACAGCTTTTTTGTTATCTGAATAAACTTGTATTCCTTTTTCTTGCAAGGCTGAAAGGGTAGCTGTGTTTCTTTTGGTAACTGTTATGTTTTCTGCTGGGCAAAAATTGCTTTTCAAAAGCCCTGTAGCTATTGCTGTGCCTAGGTTTCCGCCGCCGATGATTGCTATTTTCATAAAGAGAGTATTTAGTATAGAGTACTTAGTATTTAGACTTGTCCATTACAATGTTAAAAGTATATACTATTTGAAATTTACTCAATCAACTTATAAACCAATCAACAATTTAACAATAAAACAATTCAACAAAAAAATAAAACTCCAAAATTCTACAGACTCTAAAGTCCCCCTGCGGGGGATTTAGGGGGCTTCTTATTCATTCTCCATCATCTTCTCAAACAATACCTCATACTCTTTATTAGCAATAGCCAGTTCTGCATTTATATTTTTATACGCTGTTTCTGTTTGTACAAATTTAGCATTATCGATGTAAATTTCTGGGGCACCAAGCTCTGCTTCTAAAGCCGTTTTCTTTTTTGTTAATTCTGCAATTTTTCCTTCTAATGAATTGAATTGTTTTTTTACTTTATCGGCTTCCTTATTTATTGGAGCATTTACAAGTTTTTCTACTTTCTTTACCTCTACTACTTTTTTTACTTCTGTATTTTTTGTTTCTTTTTCCGCAGCGGCTTTATCTTTTGCTCTGCGTTCTTTCCAGTCTTCCCACTCGGCATAAGAGCCTTTAAACTCTAGTATTTTATGGTCTTCTATTTCCCAAATTTTGTTTGCTATACGGCTTATAAAATATCGGTCGTGACTTACCAAAATAATCGTTCCTTCATATTTGTTCAATGCCTCTACCAATAAATCAACAGAGTGAATATCCAAGTGATTCGTAGGCTCATCTAGCATTAAGAAATTGGCTTTGCTAGCAATTGTTTTTGCTAAGGCCACACG
>JAYTGY010000257.1:0-2630 GCA_043733065.1 Ferruginibacter sp. | reverse complement strand
CCATCCCCTATTATCTTCTATTTGCTCATGCCATTCTTCATAATAACTATCATCGCTACTATGAAAATTGAGCACACTTTCTCCAATTAAAATAAATTTATAAATACCATCTCTATACATTTTATCGGTTACATTTCTTCGCAGCGTCATTATATCATTTTCTATAGCATCGTTCCACTCCCCGAGCATTTCAAAAATAGCATAATGCTGCTCATAATCCACAAACAAAACCTTTATGTATAGTGTGTTTGAGCCCATTTCGTCCCACTGTGGGTGAATGTAATAATTGTACACTTGCATGGTATATTGAAACTCATTATACACACGTTTGTAAAAAGGCGATTTTACATCTTCTTCGGCTGCGTATATGTGCCGCCAGTTGTAATAAGGTTCTATATTTTGCATGAAAAAGTTGAAAGTTTAAAGTTCAAAGTTTGTAAACTTTCTTGAAAAATAAAAATTAATAAACTTAAGCGAAGAATATTTGTAAAATTTTATTCGTGATATAGTGCAATTGTGGATATTACCCCCAAACAAAAGAGGCTGCCCAAAAGAGCAGCCTCGTACTTATAACCGGTAATATTTTTTATAATACCATCAATTTATCTGATAATATTTCTGCACCTTTTTCATCCAATACTTTTACTAAATAAGTACCTTTTGTTGGGCGACTATTAAAGTTTACCACTTGTGTTTGTTGGCCTTTAGTTAAACTTGTTTTTGTAGTTTGCATTGCTCTACCAGCAAGGTCTGTAATTACAATTGTGTAATTGCCTTGTAGTTTGCCAGCAAGTGCTACATTAAAGCTAGAGCCAGTTACAGGGTTTGGATAAACAGTATTTTCGTTAATCACTTTTGTATTTGCAGGTATCAACTTAGCAAAAGAATTTGCAATAGCTTCGTCGGCTTCTTTTTGAAACAATAAATTTCCGCTTGCAAGGTCAGATGCATTATACACCATATCAGAACCTTCAATTTTCTTAGCTACTAAATCTGTAATGCTCATTTTATAATAACCATCAAAAGCAGTAGCACTGCAAAGAATAACGCTACCATCAGCATCTACAGCTGCACCATTAGTTGTATAGTTTGCAGGTAAGCCGCTAATATTTCCTTTAAAAGTTGTAATACGAGTATCAGCGTCCACCACAAATACATTTCTAGATGCAGTAATGATATACAATTTGCCATAAGCATCTCCAATCATATCTCCACCCCAGCTAGTACATTTGTTGTGTACAGAAAGTCCTTTGTTATCTTCAGCATCTACCAATGCACCAAGGTCAGTTATAACTGGTTTTCTACCTGTAGTAAATTTGTACAAATGGTTACCATCGTTAGTTATAGCATAACCAACATTATCAGAACCAATCACCATTCTTGTAATGTTATTGGCTTCATCAATATTTAAACTTGGTGAGTAACCAGGTATTGCAATGCTATAAAAAGTTGGTACATCATTTTTTAAGTTTGCATCCATCCAACGTAGTTGTCCTACACGCATTGGTACAAAAAATAATTTTTCATTTCTTCTGTCGTATGCTGCGGCAGCTACAAAAGAACTTGTTGGATAAAGCTCAGCACTTTTTGCTGTACCATCATTTACCGTAGTTTGGTTAAATGTTTTTTTAGCTTCCACATCTGTAATGGTAAAGCTAGATTTGGTTCTATCAAAAACCGTAGTATTTACTTGCCCAGTTCCCAAATCTACTTGGCGAATGTTCATCCACATATAATCTTTATTGCCATCGCCTGTAATAGCAAAACCTCTGTTGACATTTTGCGCTCCAGCTACAAAAGTAGAAGCTACTAATCCTGCTGAAAGTAAAAATTTAAAATTCATAATATCGATTTTTAAAGGTTATAATTAAGCTACAATTTAGTTAAAAATGAAATAACCACCAATATTTTTTTATAAATGGTTAAATTTTGTGTCTAATATCTAACCGCTTACGTTTATTTACTGTGATACTTCACCAATCCATCCATCGGGCTTTTAATTACTGTGCCCAATTTCAACTCATAATCGTTGCACATTTGTTTCAAAATATCTTTAAACCCAAAAGCAACACTACCCACAAAATTTATTGGCAACGACCAACTTTCTCTGTACTTATATATGTGATTAAAGAAAAAATCGTTTATGCTATCTTCAATAATATTTTCAACCATATAATGCCCTCGATTTTCAATTAAAAAAGGCACAAAGCTAGATAAATAGCGGTTTGCCATCGGTTTCTTATATACACAATCAAGCATATCATCCATATCATGCGGGTATTTTGCTTCAAATTTATCTGTCAATTCTGCGTCAAAAGTTTTGTATAAATAATGTTGCAAAACCTTTTTGCCTAAGTGTGTTCCACTACCCTCATCTCCCAAAATAAACCCAAGACCCGGACTATTTTTCACCACTTTTTTACCATTATAAAAACAAGAATTAGAGCCTGTACCCAAAATACAAGCAATACCCTTTTCATTGCCACAAAGCGCTTTGGCCGCACCCAGCAAATCGTGATCCACACTCACTTTGGCCGTTTTATATACTTTTTTAAGCGCCCGTTTTATAAGCGATACATTGGTATGATTGCTACAACCAGTACCATAATAAAAAATTTCATCAATAACAA
>JAYTGY010000256.1:0-9225 GCA_043733065.1 Ferruginibacter sp. | reverse complement strand
GCCTGTGCAGCATCTGCCACTGGCGCTTTTGATATTTCTTTTGCTGAAATAGAAGAAATAGCAGTAGATAAATCTTTTCGCTTTTTTGTTCCATATCCAATCACCACTACTTCATCAAGGGCTTTATCTATTCCTGTAAGTTGCACATCTAATGTAGTGGCATTATTTATTTTTATGGTTGATGATGTATAACCAACATAAGAAACAACCAGCGTAGCCCCTTTTTCTGCCACTATAGAAAAACTACCACTTGCATCAGTCAATGTATTGGTCTTTGTTCCTTTTACAGTTACAGTTGCACCTTCCAATTCTTTTCCTGTTTCTTTTGCTCGCACTTTTCCTGTAATATTTTGTGCGTTCACTAAAAAGCAACACACACTCAATAGCACTGCAAAGAATAATTTTTTAATAACCATATTTAATTTTTTATAAGAAACAATAAATCAATTCCAAGTAAAAAAATAAGAGAATTAATTTTTAAGCTAATTCTCTTATTTTGTTTGTTATTTAAACATACGTATTTTTTATAATTTTGTATTTCTACAATCTTAATTAATGATCACTTTTTCTACACTACTATTCGTTCCATTTTTTAATTCTAAATAATAAACACCAGTTGCTAATGCGGAAATATCAAAACTAATTACAGATGTAGAAGACAATTTATTAATCGTTTTAGAAATCACCGTTTGTCCAACTGTATTCATTAATTTGATGGTAGCATTTTCGGTTTCAATTACGCCTACATTTATTTTCAATATTTCTTTTGCAGGGTTAGGGTAAAAAGTAAAACTTGCTATATCTTCTTTATCAAATTTTACAGAAACAATAGAAGAATAAGTAAATCTTCCATCCACATCAATTTGCTTCAATCTGTAATAATTCACCCCAACTTTTGGAGATTTATCAATCGTAGTATAATTGTTTTTTGAATTGCCTTGTGAAGGTACAAATTCTAACGATGTAAAGTTTCTTCCATCAATACTTCTTTCCACTTCAAAACCTTTATTGCCTGTTTCGGTTAAAGTATTCCAATTGATATTGGTAATGTTTTTATTTTTTGTAGCAGTAAAGTTTGTTAATGTTACTGGCACTACAGAGCTGTTAAAGAAGTAGATATTATCTACATAAACAATAGCACCTCCAAATGGAACAGATTCAAATTTCATTTGACCGACTTGTGTTAAATCAACCACTGTTGTAGCATTTCTAAATGATGATGCTAATACAATATCATAACTATTCCATCCATTAAGTGCAGGAGTTAAAGTAACAAATTGCTCTGCAAATGGTGCAGGTGCTATATTGATTAAGAAGAACTTAAATGCCGTACAATTAGGTGTCCAAATATCTACATGCATTTTGCTATAACCCGATACATTTATTGGAGCCGCAAATTGTACTCCTTGGTAATTTAAATTATCATATTTACGAGTGGTATTTCCTCCTATAATAATATCAGTTGCAACTGTAGATTGTCCCCAATTTGGAAACCAATCTATACCTGCTAAATTTGAATAACCATCAGAAAATAATGAGAAAACATTTGCAGGTAATGCCGCAGGAACCGGTGCAGCAATCATTGGCACTGCAAAAGAAACCACTAAAGATGTAGTGATAGAACCTGCACCAAAAGCGCCAGCAGCGGCTTGTGTAGCAGTTATTGTAGATGTACCACCACCTACAATTGTAATTACATTGCCCACTATTGTAGCTACACTTGTATTGCTACTTGTGTATGTAAATGCACCAGTGCTATTACTTGTAGGTGCAGTAATCGTAACAGGCAATGCGCCTACAACTTGTGCAGGAATGCTAAAGTTTGTAATGGTTGGTGAATTGGCTGCTTTCCAAAAATATACGTTATCGAAATAAACAATGCTAGAGCCAAACGGCGTGCCCACAAATTTAAATTGACCAATACCAGCTAAATTAATCAAGTTGTATTGAGATAAAAGAATATCAAAACTATTCCAGCCATTTGCAGTTGGTGTTAAGGTTACTTTTTGTTCTACTTGTGCAAGTGGTGGTATATTAATTAAAAACAAATCAAATGCTGTACAGTTTGGTGTCCAAATATCAATATGCAAATTCTGCATGGTAGATGCATCAATTGGCGAAGCAAATTGCGTACCCTCATAATTTAAATTATCCATTTTCTTTGTTGCATTTCCTGCAATCATAATATCTGAAACAACAGTAGATTGCCCCCAATTAGGAAACCAATCTGTACCTGCAACATCTGTGTATGTATTGCTAAACAACGAAATTACATTTGCACTTGCAGCTGTAGGGTCTGGTGCTGGAGTCAATGGTGAACCAAAGGCTACAACCAAAGATGCTGTAATAGAACCTGAACCAAAACCACCAGCAGCGGCTTGTGTGGCTGTTATTGTAGAACTGCCAGCACCTATAACTGTAATTGTGTTTCCAGATATTGTAGCTACATTAGTATTGCTACTCGTATATGTAAATGCGCCAGTACTATTACTTGTAGGAGCAGTTATGGCAAATGGAGCTGCGCCAACAACTTGTGCAGGTACGCTAAAATTAGTAATGGTAGGAGGGTTTGCTGCTTTCCAAAAATATACGTTATCGAAATAAACTACACTTGACCCAAAGGGTGTGCCTACAAATTTAAATTGACCAATACCAGTTAAATTAATCAAGTTGTATTGAGATAAAAGAATATCAAAACTATTCCAACCATTTGCAGTAGGTGTTAAAGTTACTTTTTGTTCTAGTTGTGCAAGCGGTGGTATATTTATTAAAAACAAATCAAATGCTGTACAGTTTGGTGTCCAAATATCAATATGCAAATTCTGCATAGTAGATGCATCAATAGGTGAAGCAAATTGCGTACCTTCATAATTTAAATTATCCATTTTCTTTGTTGCATTTCCTGCAATCATAATATCTGAAACAACAGTAGATTGTCCCCAATTAGGAAACCAATCTGTACCTGCAACATCTGTGTATGTATTGCTAAACAACGAAATTACATTTGCATTTGTTGCGGTAGGGTTGGGAGCTGCTACCAAAGGACCACCAAATGTTACTACTAACGAGGCAGTGATAGAACCTGCTCCAAAACCTCCAGCAGCGGCTTGTGTAGCCGTTATCGTAGATGTACCCCCACCCAAAATACTGATTGTATTTCCTGCTATTGTAGCTACACTAGTATTGCTACTCGTGTATGTAAATGAACCAGTGCTATTACTTGTAGGTGCTGTAATTGTAAATGGAGCTGCGCCTGTAACTTGCGCTGGTATTGTAAAATTTGTAATAGTTGGAGGATTAGCTACTTTCCAAAAATATAAATTATCAAAATAAACTGTGCTAGAACCAAATGGTGTACCAACATATTTTATTTGACTTACCGCAGGCAAAATGATAGGATTATACTGTGATAAAGCTATATCAAAACTGTTCCAGCCTGTATTGTTTGGCGTTAAAACTACTTCTTGCTCTACTGTAGGGCCTAATTTTATTAATGAAATGCCAAAAGCAGTACAATTAGGTGTCCAAACATCTATATGCAAATATTGCATGGTAGAAACATTTAATGCAGTAGCTAATTCATTACCTTGGTAATTTAAATTTTCCAATTTCTTTATAGTATTGCCACCTATTGAAATTTCTGAAACTGAAGTTGATTGCCCCCAATTTGGATTAAAATTTGTGCCTGCTACATCAGTATATGTATTGCTAAATATAGAAACAACATTTGCACTTGCAGCAGTTGGATCAGCTGCATTTATCAATGGAGAAGGATATGATACGATTAATTGCGCAGTAGTAGAACCTGCAGCATATGGGCTAGCTGCAGCTTGTGTTGCAGTTATTATAGATGTACCTGCTCCAACAACTGTTACAACATTACCACTTATTGTAGCCACATTTGTATTACCACTTGAATATGAGAAAGCACCAGTACTATTGCTGGTGGGGGCAGTAAGTGTAAAATTAGGAGCACCTACCAGTTGCGCAGGCACAGTAAAACCTGTTATTGTTGGAACATTAGCTGGTTTCCAAAAGTATATATTATCTATATACAAATTACTGCCTCCAAATGGAGTAGCTACAAACTTAAATTGTCCAACACCACTTAAAACAATGTTTGTATATTGAGATAATGCTATATCAAAACTATTCCAACCAGTATTATTGGGAGTTAATGTAACCTTTTGTTCTACTTGTGTTAATGGTGGGATGTTAATTAAATACACATCAAAAGCAGTGCAATTAGCAGTCCAAATGTCCAAATGTAAATTCGTCATCGAAGATGCATTTATTGGAGCAGCAAACTGTGTACCTTCATAGTTTGTGTTGCTATAAACCTTGATATTGTTACCAAAAATAGCAATATCAGACACTACTGTTGTTTGTCCCCAATTTGGAAACCAATCTGTGCCAGCTATATTCGTATAACTATCACTAAAAAGAGAAATTACATCGGCTGCAGGCTTTGTAGGCGATGCAGGTGGCAATGATGGCTGTGCAAAAGCAGCAAAACCGATAAAGAGCATTAAAATTAGGGAGTAAATTTTTTTGTTCATCTGAGGTAAAATTTATTTGTTTAAAAAGGGTAATTTATTCTGTTATTTGGAAACCTAAATATCAAATTCTTTTATGACACAATTGTGTAAATGGCTACATCTATACTACATCAACAAATTTTAAATGTATGATTATCAATCTTAAATAAATACATCATTACTACTACAAACTATTGTTTATATTTATATCTTGAAAAAGTGTACATTATATTTTTTATTTTTCCTTTTTGCTAAAATTGTAATTGGACAAAATACAATTGGTTTGCCACAGGTATTAAATTTTGGTATAAACGACTTTCATGCAGGTGCACAAACTTGGGATATAAAGCAAGATAAAAGTGGTAGAATGTTTTTTGCCAATAATGAAGGGCTTTTGACTTTTGATGGAAAATATTGGAAATTATACCCCCAGCCTAATAAAACAATATTACGTTCCATAGTAATAGATGATAAAAATAGAATTTATGCAGGTGGGCAAGATGAACTTGGTTTTTTTGCAGCAAATAAAAATGGTGTATTACAATATACTTCTCTGAAAAGCTTAATTCCTGCACCTTATAAAACATTTACAGATGTATGGGATATAGAAATATTGAACGGTGCAGTATTTTTTAGAACAGCGGATAAAATTTTTGAGTATAAAAATGAAATAATACAAACTTACCCTGCTACCTCTGCTTGGCAGTTTATGAAAATAGCAGGCGGAAAACTATTTGCACTAGATAAACAAAATGGACTATTTCAATTTGTAAATAATATTTGGCAGCCACTCTTTAAAGAAAATCCTTTTGCAAAAATTGAAATAACAGGCATAATAAGTTTAGCAAACGACAGCTTTTTGATAAGCTCGTTGCAAAATGGGTTATTTATTTATGGCAATGCCATTCTAACAAAGAAAACAACAACTATAGATGGCATCTTAACAAAAGGTCAAATATATGCGCTCGATCAAATAAATGAAAATGAATTTGTAATTGGTACAACATCTAATGGATGCATTGTAATGAATACTGTAGGGGAAGTTGTTCAAAAAATGGGAATGCAAGAAGGTATAAAAAACAACAATGTATTGAATGTATATTTAGATAAAGATAAAAATATTTGGGCCGGCTTAGATAATGGCATCAGTTACATTGCCTACAATGCTGCCATAAAATATATAAAGCCAAGCAGCTACAACGAAGTGTCGGGTTATACTGCAAGAGTTTTTAATAATGCCCTGTACATAGGCACATCAGATGGGGCTTATGTTTCTCCACTATCAAATACCAATCCCGATTTAAGTTTTTCTAAAGGAAATTTTACACAAATAAAAAATAGTGGTGGGCAAGTATGGCGGTTAGATGAAGTGAACCAACAATTATTAATTGGGCATCACAATGGTGCATACCTTATACAAAATAATGCTGCTACACAATTATCAGGCGATGCTGGTATTTGGTTATTTTACCCAACTACAGCTATACAACCAGCCAGTAAAATTTTGGCAGGTTCTTACTCCGGCCTTAGCATGTTTGAATTTGTAAATAATAAATTTTCCAGCAGCTATGCACTCAAAGGTTTATTTGAATCATTTCGTTTTTTAACGATAGACAACAATAATAACATTTGGGCTTCGCATCCATACAGAGGAGTGTATAAAATTATATTATCGGAGGATAATAAATCTTTCACCTCTGAATTGTTTACAGAAAAAAACGGGCTTCCATCAACCCTCAGAAATTATGTATTTAAAATAAACAGTAGGATCGTTTTCGCTACAGAAAAAGGTTTGTATGAATATGATGCAACAACAAAAAAATTCATTCCATCGCCTTCGTTGTTCAAAGTATTTGGGGCTATTGGCATACAATACCTTAATGAAGATACGGAAGGAAATATTTGGTTTTGTATAGATAAAAAAATAGGCGTTGCAAAATATGAAGATGCAGAAAAAAAATATACACTTAATTATTTCCCCGAGCTTACAGGAAAAGTATTAGGAGGGTTTGAAAATGTATATGCATACAATAAAGAAAATATTTTCGTTGCATCAAATAATGGCATTATTCATATAAATTATGAAAAATACAATTCCTCAAAATCAAAATTAAATATTTTATTAACCCAAGTAAATGCTTTTGGCAAACAAGATAGTTTAATATTTGGTGGCTTCTTTCTGCAGAGCAATGATACTGGCTTAGTGCAAGATAAAAATTCTATTCAAAAGTTTTCTAGCAATAATAATTCATTTCATTTTGAATTTTCTGCGCCCTCTTTTGCTACACAAAGCAATATTGAATATAGCTACAAATTGAAAGGCTATGAAAAGAATTGGGATGCATGGACGGCTAAAACAGAAAAAGATTACACCAACCTGCCAAGCGGAAAATATACATTTAATGTAAAAGCAAAAGATAATTCGGGAAACGAATCTGAAACAATTAGCTATAGTTTTGAAATAAAGCCAGCTTGGTACAATACAATATGGGCTTATATCTTGTACGCTTTACTTTTTTTTATAGGTGTATTTTATTATAGCAAATGGCAACGAAATAAATTTAAAAAGCAACAAATAAAATTTGAAGAAGAGCAAAAACAATTAAAATATATTCATCAATTGGAGTTGCAAAAAAATGAGAAAGAAATTATTGAATTGCAAAATGAAAAACTCATAAGCGAAGTAATTTATAAAAACAAAGAGTTGGCAGATGCCAGTATGCATTTGGTAGAACGTGGTGATGCCTTGGTAAAAGTAAAAGACGAGTTACAACAATTGTATAAAAAAACTGGCGGAAATCATGATGTAAAAAAAGCCATACAATTGGTAAGTGATATTGAAAAAAACAATTCCAATTGGGAGCAATTCTCTTTACACTTCGATGAAGTAAATAATGGGTTTTTAAATAAACTAAAATTAAAGTTCCCAACTTTAACCAATACCGATTTAAAAGTATGTGCTTATTTGCAATTAAAACTTTCCACCAAAGAAATAGCACAACTCATGAATATATCTGTAAGAGGAGTAGAAATAAGTAGGTACAGACTTAGAAAAAAATTACAACTCACCACTGAGCAATCTATAAATGATTTTTTAAATGAAGTAATTAAAGATTAGATTTTTTGTTTAAGCAATAACCTTCTCCATCGCCATTCCTCTAGATCCCTTTATTAAAATCGTACTATTTTCTATTTGCTCATTTTTATACCAAGCAGCTACTTCATCAGAGGTATTAAAATGTAAAATATTTTTGGGCAAGTTTGTATAATCTTTTCCTGCCAATATTATTTTATTCCATTTGTATTGTTGCAATAAATGTACAACAGCAGAGTGTTCTGAAATGCTGTGCTCACCGAGTTCCATCATAGCACCAAGTATCACAATTTTATTTTGCCCACTCATTTTCGCAAAGTTTTCAATCGCTGCTTTCATGCTGCTTGGGTTTGCATTGTAGGCATCTAGCAAAATGGTATTTGTTCCTTTTTTAATTATTTGCGAACGGCTATTTGATGGTTGATAATTTTCAATGGCTTGTTTTATTTTTTCATCGGGCACGCCAAATGTTTTACCAATACATACAGCACTTAGTACATTCGATAAATTGTAATTGCCAGCAAGTTGTGTTTTTATTGTATCGATATTTGCACCGGCAGTAATTTTCACTTCCAAAAAATGTTCATCTTCTTTTATAACACCCGTTACACTTGCATTGGCTGTGCCATAAGTAATTTTATGCTCTACGTGTTTACTCATTTCTATCAAATAATCATAATCTGTATTTATAAAAATGGTTCCATTATTTGCAGCAATAAAATCATACAATTCTCCTTTCCCTTTTCTTACGCCTTCTTCGCCACCAAATCCTTCTAAATGTGCCTTTCCACAATTGTTTATGAGTCCATGCGTAGGCAATGTATATGCACAGTAGCTTTCTATTTCTTTTTGATGATTGGCACCCATTTCTATAACCGCAATCTCAGCATCTTTTTTTATAGATAAAATGGTAAGCGGTACACCAATATGGTTGTTCAAATTTCCTTGTGTTGTATATGCTTTCAAATGACTGTTTAATACAGCATGTACCAATTCTTTACTAGTTGTTTTTCCATTGCTACCTGTTATGGCTATAAATGGAATATTAAATTGTTCTCTATGATGCTTTGACAAATTTTGTAATGTTTGCAGTACATCTTCTACTAAAATAATTTTATCATTACTGGCAAATGTATTCTCATCACATACACAATACGATGCACCTAAGTCTAGCGCTTGTTGTGCATACAAATTGCCATTAAAATTTGGTCCTTTTAATGCAAAGAAAATATCTCTAGCTTTTATTTTTCTCGTATCTGTTACTATTGAAGGATACTGTAAAAATATGTTGTATAAATCTGTAATCGTCATGCTGCAAAAATAGTAAGCTAAAGTTATAATGGCATAAAAAAACCCTTCAATATGTGAAGGGCTTTAATATTTTTATTGTTATTATCTTTTCGATTTTTGTTTTCTAGATGGGAAATTGTTTCCGTCTTTAAAACCTGGACCTTCTGGAGGTCCAAGATATGTTTGTGCACATCTAAAACCTACTGTACTTGCTGCTTGGTATTCCTGCATATAACGGCGTGTACCTGGCGATAACCAATATGCTCTATCGTTCCAACTACCACCTTTAATAACCCTAGTTTC
>JAYTGY010000255.1:0-1959 GCA_043733065.1 Ferruginibacter sp. | reverse complement strand
TCTCGCCATCCCTCTACACGAAGTGGAGAGGGCAAGGGTGAGGTTAATCTCCTACTTTATCTTCTCGCCATCCCTCTACACGAAGTGGAGAGGGTAAGGGTGAGGTTAATCTCCTACTTTATCTTCTCGCCATCCCTCTACACAAAGTGGAGAAGGTAAGGGTGAGAAAATCGACGGCTAAAAATACGACAGCATATTTTGTAAAACAAATCATTTACATAAAATAATAGCTACATTTTTACGTTGTTAAAATTTTTAGGAACGTTGCTATTGTTGCCAAATTGAAAAACTAAAGATGAAGGGCTGCGGGATAGAAGTGAAAATCCTTTTGTGAGGTACGAACAAAAGATTGTAACGAAAAGCCCGAACCTATGATCAATAATGGTATGTAGCCGAAAGCACATAATAAAAAATATAAATCTTAACCGCATATTTTACTTGGAAGCTCGTCTATAAAGTATTAATGCTAATACGCCAAAAATTACATTTGGCATCCATGCGGCTACAATTGCAGGAAAATTACCTTTTGTAGCAAATACTACCGAAAAGCGGCTTAATAAAATATAAAACATACTTAGCACAACACCGATGGCAATGTGGGCACCGCTCCCGCCTCTTACTTTTCGAGATGCAAGCGAGGCACCAATAACGGTGAGTATTAGAACCGACGCAGGAATGGCATCTCTGTTGTACCTTTCTACCAACAGAGAATTGATGTTTTCAGATTCTCTAATTTTTTCCATTTTTATAAATTGCTTTAGGTCGGGCGTACTCATTTGGTCTTTTAAATAATCGTCTCGCCTAAGATCTAATGGCTTAAAATTATAGCCCATTATTTTTTGTGGGGAATTGATTACTGTTTCATTTAGGTCATGATAAGTGCGTTCGGAAACCGATGTTAGTTTCCATTTTTTTGTAGCCGTATCCCAATTAAAATTTGAAGCACGTAAATTATATTGAAGTTTATTGTCTTTAAATTTTTGGATAAAAAAGCCAGTACCAGTTTTTGAAATGGTGTCGTAACCTCTTATGCCTACAAAAGAATTTTGATCTAATTTAAAATACATATTTTGTTTGTACGATGTAATTGGATTTGCAAAACTCATGTTTACATCTATATATTTTTTTTCGAAATCGGCCCATTTTCTATTGGCATTTGGTACTACATATTGATAGCCGAACCATAAAATCATGGTAAGAATAAAACCTCCTGCTAAAAAAGGTGCCATCAATCTGCGATAATTTACACCACTACTAAGCACTGCAATTACTTCTGACCTGCCTGCCATTTTTGATGTAAAAAATATGACGGATATAAAAACAAACAATGGAAAAAGCATGGCATCAATACGTGGTATAAAACCCAAGTAATGTTCAGTAAATATCTGCATGGCCGATAATTTCGACTTTGTAAAGTCATCGGTTTTTTCGCTAATATCAACCACCACTACAATAGCCGTAAATAAAATAAGACAAAAGAAAAATGTGGTCAGGTATTTTGATATGATATACTTGTCTATTATTTTCATTCAAGGCGAAAGTTACAACTTATTATATTTTAGATACATGATTTTAGAAAAAAGATTATAATGAAAAAGTTAAAATGCTGACGGGGCACAGATTTTGAACCACTAATTGCAAACTTGCTTTATGCAAACTGCCTTTTGCCAACTGATCTTTGCCAACTGCTTTATGCTAACTGCCAACTGCTCTAGCTGCTATCCACCCCGTTGTCCATGCATTTTGAAAATTAAAACCACCGGTTACCCCATCAACATTTAATACTTCTCCTGCAAAAAACAATCCTTTGTGCAATTTACTTTGCATCGTATTTGCATCTACTTCATCAGTTTTTATTCCTCCCGCTGTTACAAATTCTTCTTTAAAAGTTGTTTTACCTTTTACAGCAAATTCTTGTGCACACAAATTTTTTATTAATTTGTTTTGCTCTTTTGCTGG
>JAYTGY010000254.1:0-17756 GCA_043733065.1 Ferruginibacter sp. | reverse complement strand
TTGAAATATACAAAAGCTAAAGATGTGTTTGATAGAAGAAAACAACCAGGCGTTGGTGCAAACCCTATTGTAAAAGTACCTGCATTTAGTAAAAAAGTTTTACCAAATGGCGTAAAAACTATTTTTGCAGTAAGCAATGAATTACCGATTGTAAATATTTCTATAAGAATTCCTGGTGGGCAAATGGCGGAAACTAGTATGCCAGAAAAATCTGGAGTGGCAGATATGATGGCAACTATGTTAAATGAAAAAACAAAAAATTATTCTGCAGAACAAATGGCGGTAGAATTGCAAAAGCTTGGAAGCAGCATAAATATTTTTTCTTCTTTTGACGGCATCGTTTTTTCTGTGCAATCATTAAAGAAAAATGTATCAAAAACATTGATGTTGTTGGAAGAAAAAATGTTGAATCCAAATTTTACGCAGGATGATTTTAATCGTTTGCAAAAGCAAGCTATAGAAAGTTTTAAACAATTTAAATCTCAGCCTGCCGCTATTGCAAGCCAAGTGTTTGATAAAATAAATTATGGAAATAGTATTTTAGGAATGAGTGGCAATGGTACAGAAACAACCATAAAAAATCTAACCCTAAAAGATGTGCAAGATTTTTACAATGCAAATATGACATCGCAAGGTACAAGAGTGGTGGTGGTAGGCGATGTAACAGAAGCGGAAGTAATGCCACAACTTTCTTTTTTAAATTTACTTCCCAATAAAAAAATAAATGCAATAGTACCTGCAAAAGCAACAGCTATAAATAAAACAATTTTGTATTTGATAGATGTACCAAAAGCTGCGCAAACAGAGTTTCGTGTAGGTATGCCAACCAATAAATTGTATGATGCCACTGGAGAGTATTATAAAATGGGTTTGTTAAACTATCCAATTGGTGGCGATTTTAATAGCCGAGTAAATATAAATCTGCGTGAAGCAAAAGGTTGGACATATGGCGCACGTTCAAGTTTTAGTGGTGATGAGTATTCTGGTGATTTTATATTTAGCTCTGGCATACGTGCAGATGCTACAGATAGTGCATTGGTAGAAGTGATAAGAGAAATAAAAAATTATTCGGCAAAAGGAATAACTGAAGATGAACTTGCTTTTATGAAAATGGCCATTGGGCAAAGAGATGCACTTGCTTATGAAACTGGAAACCAAAAAGCTGGATTTGTAGGTAGAATTTTACAATACAATTTACCAGCAAATTTTGCTACACAACAAAATACTATTTTAAAAAATATTAAAAAAGTAGAACTAGATGCATTAGCAAAAAAGTGGTTGGATATAAATAAAATGAATATTTTATTGGTAGGTGATAAAGCAAAAATTTTACCCGGTTTGCAAAAATTGGGTTATGAAATTGTAGAGTTAGATGTAGATGGGAATATGAAATAACGATAGAAATATAAATTAGAGATATTAAATGTTTTTTTGAAAAATAGCATTTAATATTTTTCTTAAAAAAAATGCTATGGCTTACAATGAAAAATTAGCAGACAGAACCCGAGAAATAATTGCACTCACCCATAAAAATGTAATAGAGAAGCCAATGTTTGGGGGATTATGTTTTATGGTGAATGATAAAATGTGCGTAGGCGTAGAAAAAGAAAGATTAATGGTGCGTCTCGATCCAGCTAAGTATGATGAAGTAATTGAAAAAGAAGGTTGCGGCCCAATGAATTTTACAGGAAAAATTATGAAGGGTTATGTATTTGTTGATATAGATGCATTGAACACAAAAAGTAAATTACTTTATTGGATAAAACTTGCTTTAGAATTTAATAAAATTGCAAAGGCATCGAAAAAGAAAAAATAATATTTCGAATTATTTTTCAAGTAAATTTAAAATAATGGAATCTTACGAAACACTTTCCGAAGCAATCTCAGCATTAAAACAACAAGGCTATACCCAAGATTTTAACCTTAAAGAAAACTGTCTGGAATGTATAGCAGGCAGGCAAGTGCTTTTACCAAATGAATTTAATATTGATAAATCATTTCGGTTTGATGTAGATGAAAATCCATCTGACCAAGCCTTGCTGTATGCCATATCATCAAAAATGCATAATATAAAAGGGCTTTTAGTAAACGGCTATGGCATTTATTCTGACGATACGAGCAACGAGATGCTGGAAAAATTAAATGGTAAATAGAAATAGTAAAATTATTTTGACGCTTATTCAAATACATCGAACTTTTCTTCAAAAATTTTTGGGTCTCTACCATTATATAAAATAGCTATTACAACAATGCTGTTATCTTCTTTGATAAAAAACTCGACTAAATAAGGGAAAATATCTAAGTTAGCAAAACGAACATTCTTATATCTTATTGCATAAGCCGTGGGTAATCGTTCAATAGAAAAAAGCGTGTTTTTTAAATCGGCTGTAAATCTTTTGCTTAATTCTTTTCTGATAAAACTATACCAGCGTTTTATTTTTAGTATCTTGCTTGGTAATATCTAGTAACACCAAACTATACTTCTTCATTGGCCGCTATTTCTTTTATAAAATCATGTAAGCTAGTAACAGCTGTAGTATCTCCTTTATAACTAGCTAAAAGTTGATCAATAATTGCTTTGTGCCATTGCGGTATTTCTTGTTGTAATTCGTAGCGCTCTTTTAAAATATTCCAATCCTCAATAGGAATTTGAACAGCAATAGTACTCCCATTATTATCTGAAACATATTGTTGTGGCATATTATAATTTTTAAGTGCTTTAAAAATAAATAATTTTATTGAATTAGGTTTGTTATTTAACTACCTAAATGTAAAACAGTAGTTTATTTTATCAATTCCTTCAATTCCATTTCTGTTACGGTAAGCAAATTTACTTTTGGTAAACGCTTTGTAAGTTCTCTCCAATTTGCATCTTGCTTGTAAATTTTTTGCAACATTACAGCAGCTTCTTTTGCTTTTTTATTATTGGCAAGTGTAATGGCTGTCCAATATTGCATTTCCAAATTTTTTGGAAATAATTTCATGGCTGTGCCATATTCTTCCATAGCCAATTTCATATTATTTTTTTCGGTTGCTAAGTCGCCTTTATCCATGTGTTCATAGGCTCTATATAATCGTAAGAGCCTGTCCATTTCTACCAATGGAAAATCATTGTCATCCACTCTTAAATCTATTAATTTATCATTCCAAGGTTGCCCAGTATTTTTTCCTGCAACTACTAATATGGCAGCAGATTGCTTTCCTCTAATATCTCCGCCTACTGCTTGTGCAGCATTTAATGCAGCTAAAACTCTTTCTGCCAAAGGCCTTCCTACACTGGCTTCGTATGCTTTTACCATAGCAGGGCAAACTTTATTATTGAGCATCATATTGCTTTGAACCGAAAAATTTTTACCAACAATGTTACTTGCATAATCAATACAATTTTTTCCAGTATAAGAATCTACGTTTCCATTTACATCTATCATGGCCACTTGCCTTACTTCCCTACCTTCATCTTTTGCTAGTAATTCACTCAATGCATCTGTAGCAGTTTTACCTTCTTTCATTAATGCCAATCCTTTTATACCATAACTTTTATTTACAAAAGCTTGCGTTGCTACAACACCCACTCCCGCTTCGCCCCAAGGTACTGCTGTGCCTACGCTAAACCAATGGCTTTGCACACCTACAGCCATTTCGCCGGTAATTTCATCTCTTGCAACAATAGAAAATGTATGTGCAAAGGTTTCATCTTTTTTAAAAAACTGAGCAAAAGAATCATTAATACAAAAAATGATGATAATGGTTAAAATGAAGAACTTTTTCATACTTAAAAATTTTAGTTAAAGCTACAAACAAAAAAGCGATAAGAATTAAAACAGTATGTTTTATTTTAAAACGAGAAATTAATTTTGTTTATTTTTGCGCCTCAACATCAGATAAAAATGGCTACACCACAAGAGCAGATAGAAATTCTTTTTAAAGAATTTAATACAACAAAAATTAAATCAATTGATAAGCTTCCTCAAAGTGGTGGGGATAGAGTTTATTTTCGCATAAGTACAGAAACTGACGAAAGTTTTATAGCAACATACAGCAACAATTTAAAAGAAAATGAAACCTTTCTTTATTTTACCAATCATTTTGAAAATACTGGAGCACCTGTGCCATCAGTATTTGCAGTAAATAACGAAAAAAATATTTACATACAAGAAGATTTTGGTAATACTTCTTTGTTAGATACATTAGAAGCAAATGGTCCAAAAGAAAATATAAAACTGCTTTATAAAAAAACATTGAAAGCACTTGCACGCTTACAAATAAATGGAGATAAAAATCTTGATTACAATAAATGCATTACCAGCAAAGAATTTGGTAAGCAAGCCATACTAAGCGATTTCCTATATTTTAAATATTATTTTTTAGACACATTAAAAATTCCTTACGATAAAGAAAAACTTGGCGATGATTTAGATGCGCTGAGTACATATTTAAACCATACAGATTATAAATATTTTTTGTTTAGAGATTTTCAGAGTAGAAATGTGATGATAAAAAATGACGAACCATTTTTTATAGATTACCAAGGTGGTATGCATGGAGCCTTGCAATATGATGTGGCATCTATGCTATGGCAAGCAAAGGCAGATTTAAGTGATGAATGGAAAAATGAATTGCTGAAATATTATTTAGATTGTGCAGAAGTAGAACTGGGGCAAACAATAGATAGAGCAAGGTTTGTGAGCCAATATAATGGCTATGTACTCATCCGTTTATTACAAGTGCTGGGAGCTTATGGTTTTAGAGGTTTGTTTGAAAGAAAAGCACATTTTCTTACAAGCATTCCATTAGCATTGCGAAATTTAAAATGGTTTTTGCAAAAAAATAAAATGGGTATTAGTGTACCAGAGTTTGAAAGAGTATTAGAACTTATTATTGCAGATGAAGTAATTCATCGCTTTGAACCAACAAAGGCAACGGAAGAAACTCCACTAGTTGTACAAATAAAAAGCTTTTCATTTTTAAAAAGCGGTTATCCAAAAAATGTGGGTGATAACGGTGGAGGGTTTGTATTTGATTGTAGAGGGATATTAAACCCTGGTAGAATAGAGCAACACAAAACAGAAACAGGCAGAGATAAACCTGTACAAGATTATCTTACCGATAAAACTAGAATGGATGAATTTTTAGCTGGGGTTTTTAGCACCGTAGATATTTCTGTAGAAGATTATATAAAGCGACATTTTGAAATACTGGAAGTAAACTTTGGTTGTACAGGCGGCCAACACAGAAGTGTATATGCAGCAGATGCATTGGCAAGGCATTTAAAAAATAAATATGCGGTGAAGGTGGTGGTGAAACATGTGGAGCAGAATTTTGCAGAGTAGTTTTAGTTAGCCACGAATTGCACTAATTACAACCAATATATTTTATTCGTGCATATTCGTGTAATTTGTGGCAATTTTATTTATTGCGAAGCAATAAATAAAAACGAAGTTTTCCTTTGTGGCTTAGCTCCTTTGTGGCCATATAATTTTTATTGCGAAGCAATGAAAACAATATCTTTAGTAAAACATGATTGATAAATGAAAGCAATGA
Source organism: Ferruginibacter sp. (assembly GCA_043733065.1). Taxonomy (GTDB): domain Bacteria; phylum Bacteroidota; class Bacteroidia; order Chitinophagales; family Chitinophagaceae; genus Ferruginibacter. The sequence goes on along the minus strand of JAYTGY010000254.1, from coordinate 12,215 downwards.
TACTCGCCGCAGGCCTCGGCACTCGGCTAAAACCCTTTACAGAAAAGCACCCCAAAGCTTTATTTCCTATAAATGGAAAAACTTTGTTACAAAGAAATATTGAATACCTACAAGCGTATGGTTTTAAAAATGTAGTAGTAAACGTGCATCATTTTGCCAATCAAATTATAGATGAAATAAAAAGCAATAGTGGCTGGGGAAGCAATGTGGTAATAAGTGATGAAACAAACGAAGTATTGGAAACTGGCGGCGGTTTGAAAAAAGCAGCTACATTTTTTACAAATAGCGATGAACCTTTTGTATTGATAAATGCAGACATGCTTACCGATTTAGACTTGGGTAAAATGCTTACTCAGCACAAAGAAAAAAATCCATTAGCTACACTTGCTGTTACCGACAGGCCAACAAGTCGTTATTTATTATTTGATGATAATAATATTTTGTGTGGCTGGCTTAATGAAAAAACAAGTGAGCAAAAAGGAAAAGCGGGAACAAAAAAAGCATTCAGCGGCATTCATATTATTTCTCCAAAAATATTTTCTTTAATTACTGAAGAAGGTAAATTTTCGATGATAGATTTGTATTTGCGATTAGCAGAAACGAATACCATAATGGCATTTGACCATAGTAATGGAAAATTAATAGATGTAGGCAAACCAGAAAGTACAGAACTTGCAGCATCTTTATTTCCTTAGTTTGTATCAATAGGTGCACCAAAAACTGGCGCTCTTTCCGGTTTTGGTTTTAGGCCAAAATTATATTTTAATGCTATACCAATTCTTCTTGTATCGCCGTATTGAATTCCGTTAGCAATAAACTTGGGCACATTTACATCAAACCTAATTCTATTGGTAAGCAATAAATCATTTACAGAAAGTATAATGTTCATTTTCTTTTTCAAAAGACTTTTGTTAGCAGATAAATTTAGCGACCCAAATGTTTTTGTTTCAAAGAAATTAAAAACACCATTAATACGTACAAAACCTTGTAGGCTAAGATTAAGTGTAGGCGTAGCTTTGTAGCTATGAAAAGTAAAAATATTCCAACTTGCTCTATGGTATTTAAATAACTCCCCGTTATAAATACCATCATAATTTATCACATTCATTTGAGTACCTAAATAAAAGAAATATTTTTTACCGGGAGGAATACCACCAACTAAACGCATATACACTTCTTTATTTTGGCCAAGATTATCCCATGTGCGAAATAGCGTATCAAATTTTGCATTAGTAAGGGTTGTAAAAATATCTTGTATGTCATTTAACCCAACAGAAAAAATGGGGAACTCATTTGCATTTACATTAAATTCATAATTGTTCGTAATCTGTGGGCGCAAATTTGGATTGCCTACATCATACGTATATTGATCTACAAATTTTGGAAACGGATTTAGCGCTTCGTAAGTCGGGCGTGTTATGCTTCTTCTAAAAATTAAATTTCCTGTAAGTTTAAAGCCTAGAGCTTTTCCTAGCCCATGACGCAAGTATATGTATGGAAATAAATCGGTACGGTTTATTTTAAATGTAGATGCCGTAGGAACAATTTGCTGCCCCGTAATATCTGTATATTCTAAACGTAACCCTGGCTTTATGGTAAAACCTTTAAAAGTTTTAGATGCCTGAAAGTAAGCAGCGGCAATGTTTTCATTATAATTAAAAGAACTTGTTTGATACTTATTTAAATATTTACCAGTGCTGCTATCTGCAAAATAAAGTGCATTGTTATTGCTTGCACTATAATTTATTTTGGCACCAGCTTCAATAGTAATTTTAGTTTTTGTTTTTAAAACCAAATCACTTTTAAACGCTACAATATTTTTTTTGTTTTGAATATCACCATCACCAAGCAATGTGTTTTTTTGTGGGATAATGCTGATATTATCATACAACTGCTTGTTGTCATTTTTGTAATAACTATAATCAAGTGAATTTGTCCATTCGCTTCCGAAGCTATCAACTTTATATTTTGTAGAAAAAGTATTTCCTATAAAATAAGTAGGGCCAGTATTGTTTACTAACGAAATGTTTTTTCCAATTTGATATTGACGATTAGCTGTTAAAATGTCTATATCATTGCGAACATTGCCTCTGTTGTTGTTTGTTGTAAAACGAGTATCTAATGCAATGTTCCATTTTTTATTTACAGCATAATCAAATCCACCACTGGCATAATTGGTAGTGGCATTAAATTTTGTATAAGACTGCTGTACACGAAGCACATTGGCTAATGTGAGTGGTTGCTCCGAATTTAAAACAAAAAAACTTTCACGATTTGTAAAATTGTAAGAGAGGTAAGTGTTTAATTTATTTTGGTTTTTGTTTACACTAAACCCAATTGTTTCTGTAGCATATACACCTTGAAAGTAAGATGCATCAACACTTCCATTGGTACCAAGCTTTACGCCCTTTTTTAAAACAATATTTACAATACCACCACTACTAGCTGCATCAAACTTTGCAGATGGGCTGCGCAAAATCTCTATTTTAGAAACACTATTGGCCGGTAAACTTTTTAGGAGAGAAGAAACATCAGCAGCACTCAATTTTAATTCTCTACCATTAATATAAATAGTGGCAGGAGTAGCACTATTTAAATAAACGTTTCCATCTTGATCCACAATGGCGCCAGGCGTTTTTTCTAAAACCTCCAAAGCATTGGTGCTACTATTTGCCAAAGGCTCAGCATCTACAATGGTTTTATCATCTTCTTGTTTTATTAATGCCTTGGTAGTGCTGGTAACTACTACCGCATCCAGGTTTTTAGCTTTTGTAGTAGCCGCAATATTTATGGTTGTATCAACATCTGCAATAAATATTTTTTGAAAAATCTTATTGATATTAACAGTAGTAATTCGTAAAAAATAACTATTGTTTTTTGGCACAGAAAAAAACACATTGGGCTTAAGTGTTTTTACAGCAATAATAGAACTGTCTGAAATGCGCAAAATTTGTGCAGTTGCATTTTGTACAACTTCACCCTTTTCATTTTTTACTACTACGCCTAATTTTATATTTTGTGCAGCCGCCCAATAGGAAACAAACATTACAATTACTGAAGCTATTAATTTTAATCTCACATTAACTTTTTAATATCAATTATATAGATGCTAAGATAGGTGAATTAGCTGCATTGCAAAACTCAATAAAGGAATTGTAGTAATTTCCGAAGTGCATACGTGTATTTACGTATTTATTTTTTGGTATCAAACAATTCTTTTTTATCTACCACTTTTACTTGTGTACCCTTTTTTAATGTTTTACTTACAACGTCGTAAGGTCCAGTAATTACTTCTTCGCCTTCTTTTAAGCCACTTATTATTTCTATGTTATTTATATCTTGTATGCCAGTTTTTACGGGCACTTTTTTTACTTTATTATCTTTGTCTTTTACAAATACTACTACTTCTATATCATCGTCAGATGTTGATTTTGCCACTATATTTTCATCTTCATTATCTTTTTCTTTGCTCTTATCTACCTTAGCACTGGTGCTATCATTTTTATCTCTTGTGGTTACTGCATTTATAGGTACGCTTATTACATTTGTGTGTGTGTTGGTTTGTATATCTGCATTGGCACTCATGCCCGGGCGAAATGGAAAAGTTCCTTTGCCCAACAAATCGGCATAGCTTTCTTTGATGATGCGTATATAAACTTTGTATTGTGTAACATCGCTTGTAGCGCCGCCAAGCTGGCTAGATGCACCATTGTTACTGCTTGCAATTTGTGTAACCAAACCTTTAAATTTTCTTTCGCTGTAGGCATCTACACTTACAATAGCGCTATCGCCAAGCTTTACTTTTGGCACATCATTTTCACCTACGTCCACACGAATTTCAATTTTATCCATATCAGCTATGCGTAGCATTTCTGTACCCACATTAAAACTATTGCCCGCTACTTTTTCTCCTTTTTTTACATTCAATAAACTTACCACGCCATCCATTGGCGCTATTATGGCTGTTCTACCAAGGTCTGTATTTGCTTTTTGTAAACTTGCTTGTGCTGTTTGCACATTTGCTCTTGCGCTTTGTACACTTGCTTTTACGCCGTTAATACTTTGCACTGCGGCATTGTAATTTGCTTTTGCCGTTTTATAATTTGCATCGGCTACATTAAACTCTGCTGCACTTATTACTTTATCGTTAAACAATTGTTTTTGCATATTGTAGGTACGTTCCGCTTGCTCTTGTTGCGCCTGCAATGCCCCCAACGCCGCTTGCGAATTATTTACCTGCGCTTGCTGCACGCCTACTTGCGCTTGGCTTTGCGCCACACCGCTTGCTGCTTGACTGCGTTGTATGTTATACGCATCAGCATATATACGTGCCAATATTTGCCCACGTTTTACTGTGTCGCCTTCTTGTACTGTAAGCTCTGTAATTTCTCCACTAATATCCGGACTCACTTTTACTTCCACTTCTGGATATACCTTTCCACTAGCATTTACCACTTCGGTAATGTTGCGCTTCTGTGCTTTTTCGGCGGTTACTTTTGTGCCTTCTTCTTTACCAAATGCTCCTACTTTTGATAGTACAATTAAAGCAACCACTAAAATTGCTAGGCCAAATAAAATCCATTTTGTTTTCTTATTCATAATTCAGTATTGAGTATTGAGATGTTAGTATTGAGACTAGTCTCTAATATTTTTTAGTTTATTATAGTATTCAGTATTGAGAACTTAGTATTAAGACTAGTTTACAATACTTTCAGTTTAAAATAGTATTTAGTATTGAGAACTTAGTATTTAGACTAGTTCACAATACTTTTTAGTTTATTTATCAAAGTATTTAGTATTGAGTACATAGTATTTAGACTAGTTCACAATACTTTTTAGTTTATATGTCTTATCAAAAATTTATTCATATAAGCTATTTAAAAAGTTACTTCCACATTTGAGCCCCTGTCTAAATACTAAGTACTCAATACTACAACCGCAAACCCATTCCCTTATAAAACTCCAGCACTTTCATTTTAAACACATAGTCAAATTGATTTTGTGTGTATTGCAGTTTTGCTCTTAGTAAATTATTTTGTGTCGTTATTAAATCAAACGTAGTTAGCATACCCACATTGAAACGCTTGCTAGCATAAGTTAAATTTAACTCGCTTATATCAATTGTTTTTTTGCTGGCATTAAATTTTTCGTAAGCTATCAAAGCACTGTTATACGCTTGATAAATATCTTGCTTTAGTTTTTGATTATCTTGTTCTTTTTGTAAAGTAATGGTTTGTATATTTAGTTTGCTTCTTGCATAATTACTTTTTAATTGCCCGCCACTAAAAATAGGAACGGAAATATTAATACCTATAGATTGTCTAAAATTATCGCCAATTTGAGTTCCAATACCTGTGTTTTTATAATTGGGTGTGGCAGATGTAATAGGCGAAGTAACTACATAATCCGTACCGCCAACATTTACACTACCAATGGGCAATATTTTTGTAGATTGAGAAAATCCTGTTATTGCTTTCGATTGATTATTATAATTGCTACCCAAACTTCCAAATGCACTCAATGTAGGATACATGCCCGATTTTGCCACAGCTACATTTTTTTCTGCGGCTTTCATTTTATAATCGTTAAACCTTTGTTGTGGTAAATTTTTTACCGCTAAGTCATATACATATTCTGGTTGTAGAGTTGCAATGGGCTCTACAGGTATTTTATCTACAGGTGGCGTATCTACTTCAAAAGCCGCACCAGCATCAATATTTAAATAAGATTTTAACGTAAGCAGCGCCAATGTGGTATTGCCTTTGGCAGAAATATAATTTACACTATCCTGTGCTAGTTGTGCTTCTAGCTGTGTAGCATTAAGCTCGGGCAGTGCGCCAGCATTTACCTGCTTGCGGGTATTGGTAAGCTGGTCTTGCGTTTGTTTTATTTGTACAGCCGTTATTTCTTCTTGTGCTTTGCTGAGTAATATTTGCAAATATGCATTGGCAGCGGTAAGCGCAATATCGTTTTTTATTTTTTCTGTAGCTGCCCAAGCGGCTTTCATTTCCCACTCATTGGCGGCAATGGTATTTTTTTTGCTATAAAAATTAAAAATATCAGCACTGCTTTGCAATTGCAACCCAGCAGAAAGATAGGTTTGTGTAATTCTACTAAAGGTTGTAGGATCTTGATTACTGCCCGAGTTTACCGCAGCATTTGTACTAAAATTTGCATTGGGATATTGCGAAAGCTTGCTTTGGTTGTACGTTATAGCCGATAGTTTGGCTTGCATATCGCTCAGCTTTACATTTATATTATTGGCCATGGCATAGTCCACAATGGTTTTGAGATTCCATTTTTGTTGGGCTTGGGTAGCTTGGGATAAGCCTAGGGCAATAATAAGTGATAATAAAATTCGCATATACAAAAATATCATTTGTACTGTAAGATATGAAAGGAATTTTATGAGCGGAAATTAATCAACAAAAAAATGTGGATTTTAATGGTATAGGTGGGATGGTTTGCCAAATGAATATGGCAAATAAATAATAATGCGATTATGGATTTAAAATATCCGAAAAATATTTCCTAACAAATAAAATTCTTCAACCTAATAAAATCTGCATTGCTCGAACGAGCAAACAATGATTTAAAAATAGCAACGATAAATTGTTTAAGAGCATCTAAAGAACTGCTCTTTGCTTGAGTTTTCTTCATAGTATTTGATATTTGGACAATAAAATTATGTTTTTCTTTTTATACACTATATAGTACGTTTTACAGTAATGTTGTAGTAAAAACTTAAATGGTTTGTAGTTTTTGACTAGCTTGCAATTTGTAATACGTTGTATATAAAACGAGTAACGTTCTATTGTAAACGCCAATAATTTGATATTATTATCTAAGCCTAAATATTTTTTTGCTAAATGTTAGGTATTATTTCTTTTTCTTAAGCGTATTTACTCCAAAGTAAATAGCTATAAAAGCCAATAAAATACCAATACCAGTAAGACCAGTATAGGGCTTATCTATAAAAATAGATGTGGCTACAAATGCATAAGTAAGCATAAATATAATAGGCAATAAAGGAAACAATTTCATTTGATAAATACCTGTGCCATTTAAATGTGCAGTTGTTTTGCGCAATTTAAAAATTGTGGCTGCAGAAAGTACCATACCAAAACAATCTAAAAATATAGAGAAGCTCATTATTTGATCGAATGTTTCTGCCCAAAAAACAACTAAAATAGAAGCGCAGGCTAAGAATGTAAGCGATACCAATGGTACATTTTTATTTTTGGTTCTTTGTCCAAATATTTTTGGAATAGCGCCTTCAACGCTCATGGCTTCTAACACCCGAGGCTCGCTTAAGAGTTGCGCATTTATGTATGCAAGTACACTAAGAAAAAGTAATATAGAAACAAGGTTGCCAGCGGTATTTCCAAATAAATGGCTCGCCATTATATCTGCAATGTTGGTAGAAGTTTTAAGGGCGTCGAAACCGATTACTTTATAATACGCATAGTTTATAAAAAGATATAAAACGATAATGATAAACAAACCATAAATAATACCTCGTGGAATATTTTTTGCAGGCTCTTTTACTTCTTCGCCAAAGTTTATGGTTTGCTGATAACCGCCATAGGTAAAACTTACAGCTACTAATGCTATACCAAATGCTTTTATATATTCTCGTAAAGTAGGGTTAGCAATAATTATTGCATGGTTGGCATGGTTAGTATTTGTATAAAAGAAAACTGGGCTTATGAGTAAAACAATAAAACAAATTTTTATAACCGTCAATATATTTTGCGTACGAGCACTCATTTTTAAACCAGCCAGATTTACAACATATAAAATAAGAATAGAAATAATAGCAATAGTGATTTGTACTGTACGAATATTCTCTGCATGCGGCATCAAAACTTTTGCCACATACTCCGCACCAATAATGGCTACAGCAGCTACAGAAGAAACGTTGGATACCATTATAATGCAATTAATAGCAAAAGCAATAGATGGATGATAGGCGTAAGAAAATATTTTGTAATAGCCGCCTGTAATAGGATATCGACTACCAATTTCGGCATAAGTAAGTGCGCCGCATATTGCCACTAGGCCACCAAAAATCCAAGCGGCAAAAAACACTGCGGGCGTAGGCGACGAAGCTGCTACGCTTGCAGGCGTACGAAAAATACCCATGCCAATTACAAGTGTTACCATTATCATGGTAAAGTCGAATACGTTTAGTTTTGGTTTTAACATATTTTGAAGATACATGTTTTTTATTTACAGCGAAAATTTTGGTAGCCACTAATTACACAAATGAACACTAATAAAAACCATTCGTGGCAAAATATTAACATGAAATATTTTTTAATTCGCTTCGCAAATTTTTGTAGCCACTAATTACACAAATGAACACTAATAAAAAACATTCGTGAAAATTTGTGTTATTCGTGGCAAAATATTAACATTCAGCAAATACATGCTTCTACAAAAATTATCATTCTATATTTGTAAAAATAAAAACATCATGTTTGACTTAGGACATTTTGCCATTAAAGAAGTTGTTACAATTTCTTTTACATTATTTGCTGTAATAGATATGCTTGGCTCTGCTCCAATACTCATTTCATTAAAAGCAAAAATGGGTGGTAAAATAAATACGGTACAAGCAACAATGGCATCTGGCGCACTAATGATTTTGTTTCTTTTTATTGGGCGTCAGTTTTTAAATTTGCTAGGGTTAGATGTAAAATCGTTTGCTGTTGCTGGTAGTATTGTTATTTTTATTTTAGGTTTAGAAATGATACTCGGCTTAGAATTTTTTAAACCAGAAAAAGATGCAAAGAGTGGAAGTGTTGTTCCAATAGCTTTTCCGCTGATTGCTGGTAGCGGTACACTTACCACCATTATGTCGTTAAAAGCAAATTTTGAAGACATAAATATTTTGCTGGGTATTTTAATAAACTGTGTTATTATTTTTTTGGTGCTTGGTTCACTTAAATGGATTGAAAAAGCACTGGGACCAAATGGCTTATTGGTAGTAAGAAAATTCTTTGGTGTAATTTTGCTAGCTATTGCTGTAAAAATATTTGGTTCTAATGTTGTGAAATTTGGAAAGTGAGGTTGGTTGAAGGTTTGAAAGGTTTAAGAGGTTTGAGAGGTTTGAGAGGTTTGAAAGGTTTGAGAGGTTTGAAAGGTTTAAAGTTTAAAGTTATTGGCCTCGTAGTACAATGGATAGTATAAGAGCCTCCGAAGCTCCAGATTCAGGTTCGATTCCTGACGAGGCCACAAAGAGATTTAAGATTTACATATTTCTGATTTAAGATTTCTCCTAAATTAAGCAATTTAATTTTTACTGCTACCTATTCTCCTACGCCCAAGTAATATCACTCGGGTTTAGCGATGCAATAAAATTATCTCCTACTTTTTGTCCACTCGCTAGCATACGTTTCATTTCGGCAATATCAAAGTTTAAGCCGCCAGGGCCACCACCCAATGGCTTTTCGGGCCTAAACGAAAATAATTTTAGGGGCACTTTATCTTCATAAGGATTGTCTCTTCCTTTTACTCTAAAAAATTCATCTACTTGCGCAGCATCTATACCGCTGCGTTTTATTTTTCTTTTTACGGCATCAATATATTCCAGCGCTTCGTTGTATTGTGTTGGAATTATCAAATCATTTTTACCTACATCTTCTGTAAAAATATCTATGGTTTGTTGCAGTATCGGAAATATGGTTTCAAACTCGCTGTCCACAATTACTTTTTCGCCTGTTGATAAGAGTATCGTAAAAATTTCTGTAGCGCCTGCATCTATAGCCATTTGCACGCCTGCATATTCACGCACGCCACCATCTACAAATTGAAAATTGGGATTAGGCTCGCCAGGCACATGCAAATTTATTTTTATAGGTGGCATAAACACTGGTTGGCAGGCAGATGCCATTACTGCTTTTCTAAAATGATCGGCATCTTCAATTTGTCGTATTTCATAATTATTAGAAAGCTTTGGATTTTCTTCATTGGTAAAAACCACGAGCTCGCTTGTTTGTAAACATACCGTTGTGAGATATATTTTTTTGCCAGATGCTACTAGCTTGTTGTAATTATCATCGTTGTAATACTTTTTTATTAATTGCCACAATGGTTCTGCACCAAAAATAGAATTTTCGGTTAGCCTATCGCCCAAGTTGCTTTTTTCAATAACATCGTTGTTGGTAATAGATGTATAGAGTTGCTCTAACAAAGCAAACTCTCCCATAGCCGCTAGTGGTGTTATGAGAGAGCCTGTACTCGTGCCCACATATGTATCGAAACTTAGGTTGGGAAACTCTCTTAATAATCTTTTTAAAACGCCTACGGCAAATGCACCTTTGCTTCCGCCGCCGCTTATTACTAATGCTCTGCTCATGGTAAATGTTTAAATTAGCCCACTAAACTCTCCGAAGGGAGACTTGCGAACACTGGTTTATTAAATTGTTGAAATGCTTGTTGTTTTCAAAATGCATAATGAAAGATGCCAAAAGATTTACTGTTGAACGGAGCGTCGCCAATGAAGCTTAATCATAGCTTTTCAGCCCATAACCATATAATTTATTTTGTGAAACAAAATAAATTATACCACAACTACTCATTAAAACTTGCCTTCAGCTTTTTCTTTTTACTTACTCTAATACCAAGCGATGTTTGTAGCCACCAAGTTTTAAATTCGTAATCTTTATGCATGGTAAGTGCCAAAACTATTTTATTGAGTACATCTACATTAATGCCACCGCCAATTAATTTTTGTTTGCCTGTGCCCCACAAATGTTCTGCCGATAAATTAATATTGGCTGCGCCACCAAATACTAATGCGTTAATTGTTGTAAGTTTTACGGCTGTGTTTATACCAAATTGCCCTTCAACAATTTTGCTGCTATAAAACGCACCTGCTACTAAACCTGCACGCAGCTTATGTTCTACCACTGTAAACTGCGGTACAAGTTGTATGCCGCCTACATATAAATCGGCTCCTGCTTTAAAATCGGTAACCATGCCATTGTGCAATTTGGCATGCATTATAAACCCTTTTGGAAACTCTGTATCGTTTTGTGCAAAACAATGTTGTACAAAAAAAACACAACAAAATAAAATTAATACAACAAAACCCTTTGAGCATTTAGAAAATATCATAGTAGCCATTTTAGTGCTTATATATTACTAGGGTAAAAAACGGAGGAGTGTTTTTTAAAGAATTGGAATATATATACAACAAAAATTGAACCATATTTTAAAATTTTAAATGAATTTATTAAAGTGTATCATTGTTGATATAATTTTTAACTGCTATCGTTGCCAATATTTAAGATGGTACAAATATTTTGCATTAAAAAAAGCCAACAAATAATGTTGGCTTAAGTAAAAAATGTTCTATTAAAAATTATTTCAAATTAAAAGAGTTTGCAAGCTCTTTTAATTCTAACAAATTTGTTACTTTAAGTTTTGTAAATATTCTTCCTTTATGAGTACCAACGGTAGAAATGCCAAGGTTTAAATCTGCGGCAATAAGACTAATGGTTTTGCCATTTAAAAGCATAGAAACAATTTCGAACTCACGAGCAGAGAGTGTACTAAACGGATTTGTATTTGCATTTGCAGAAGTACCTTCGGCTAATACAAAAAGCATTTCTTCGCTTATATATTTTTTGCCATTTACTACTTGGTCAATTGCTTTTTTTATTTCGTCTAAAGGTGCATCTTTACTGATAAAACCCATTGCTCCGGCTTTTATAAAACGTAGCGCATAAATACTTTCGGCATTCATTGAAAAAACCAATACTTTAAGTAACGGGAAATTTTCTTTAAAATATTCCATTAGTGCAAAAGAATCAGTATTGGGCATTTGAACATCTAGCATTACAAAATCGTAATGATTTTGTTTTACAAAAGTGGTAGCACTGTCTCCATCTTTGGCTTCGTGAATTTCCGAATCTTTGTAAATATTTGCCAACAAAAGTTTAATGCCCGACCTTACAACTACGTGGTCATCAATTAATAAAAATTTATGCATGTCTGTTATTTGGGGTTATTATTTTTTGATTTTTTGTATAAAAAAAACCGAAGTGCAAAAATATAAATATTTTGATAGCTTTAATTAATATAATTAAATTATTTTTAAGTGTTTAGTGGCAGTTTTTAATGCATTTATTTTAAGTGCAAAAAGATAATTTATTTAAAATAAAACTCTATAATAAACAGATAATGTTATATTTATGAAAGTAATA
>JAYTGY010000253.1:0-2590 GCA_043733065.1 Ferruginibacter sp. | reverse complement strand
TGATATCAGTCAAATTAACCTAAATTTTACTTCTGGGGCTTACAAACAAGTGGCAGAAGTATTACATAAAATTGCACCTTGTTTCTACAATGTAGGTTTGCCTACTTTAACACCTAAAGTAAAGGAAATAGAAGTTTGTGTACATGCCGGCCAAATTGATGATGCAAAAAATAAAATGAAAAGTTTTGAAGCAGAGTTAAACGGCTATATGCCATCTATTATTAAAGAACATAAAAGGTTAACCGAGTTTGCAAGAGTTGCATAAAATTTTTCAAGGTTTATTTATTTCCACATTTTTTCACTTACTGATCAATATTCAGTAATTTGAGACTTACTCTTTTGAAATATTTTCATTGAAATAGTGTTTTTAAATGTTCATTTGTTAAAATATTATTACTTCGCAAATATTTTTAAGCCCTCACAATACGCCAATCATAAAAAAGTCTTATATTTGCCATCCTTTTCTAAGGAAGATTATTAACAATATTAACTAACAACCAAAAAATTTCTATTTTATGGCTGTAAAAATGAGATTACAAAGACACGGGTCTAAAAAAAGACCTTTTTACTTCATCGTTATTGCGGATGCCCGCAGCCCTCGTGATGGTAAATTTATTCAAAAATTAGGTTCTTACAATCCCTTAACGGTTCCTGCTACAATTCAGATAGACCGTCAAAAAGCGTTGGATTGGCTACAAAAAGGTGCTCAACCCACTGATACTGTACGCCGTATTCTTTCGTTTAAAGGTGTGTTGTTCCTTAAACATTTGCTACGTGGAGTAGGCCTTGGCTTATTTGATGAAGCAACTGCAATGGAGAAATTTACTAAATGGAGCAGCGAGCATGATGCTCATGTAGCAAAACGTCAGGGTGCAGATAAAAAAGCACGTATTGATAAGCGCAATGTACCAGTAGTAAAGAAAGTAGAAGCGGTAGCAGCACCAGTGGCAGAAGCTCCAGTAGCTGATGCACAAGTGGAAGAAGTAGTTGAAGCTCCAGTAGCCGAAACACCTGCAACTGAAGAAGCAACTCCAACAGCAGAATAATTTCTGCAGTTGTTCAAAACAACAACTAATTGAGTCCCGCATTTTTGCGGGACTTTTTTATTTGATTGCTTAATATTTTAATAAATGTAATCCGCATCAAAACAATAAAATAAATTTGCAATATGCAATACTTTAAAATAGGAAAATTAGCAGCTAGTCATGGCCTTACCGGAGAATTAATTTTACAACACAGTTTGGGAAAAAGAACATTGCTAAAAGATGTAGAAGCCATTTTTATAGAGCAACCTAAAAATAATTTTTTGCCTCACTTTATTGAAAAAACTTCTATAAAAAGCGATACAGAAATTTATATAAAATTAGAAGGGATAGATAGCTTAGAAATTGCAAGAAAAATTACACCAAAAGAAGTTTGGCTCCAAGAAAATGATTTTAATATACACAAAGCCAAAGCCGCACCTATAGCTATGCTTGGTTATGATATGATTGATGGAGAAACAAACCTTGGCCCAATTATAGAAGTAATGGAAATGCCGCATCAAATATTATGTACTGTTATGTACAACGGCAACGAAGCACTTGTGCCAGTGCACGAAGCCAACCTAATAAAAATGGATAATAAAAATAAAAAAGTATATGTGGAAGTACCGGAGGGGTTGCTGGAGATTTATGGATGATGTAGTTTCGGGTTAAATAGTTGCGGGGTTACGGGTTATTAGCCCTATGATATTTAGAAACTATCATATAACTAATTAACTTTTGAATTAAACAAACCCGCAAACCTTCAACCCGACAACCCGTAACACCTCATTAACCAACTAATTTATAAACGTGCCTCCCCATCAACGCATCATAGCACACTTTGATTTAGATTCGTTTTTTGTTTCGGTAGAAATATTAAACGACCCAAGCCTAAAAGGTAAACCTGTAATTGTTGGTGGGCGAGAGCGTGGTGTGGTAGCCGCTTGCAGCTATGAGGCTCGTAAATTTGGAATACATTCTGCCATGCCATCGCACAAAGCAAGGCAGCTTTGTCCTCAAGCTATTTTTGTAAGTGGCACAAGGGGCGAGTACAGCAGATATAGTAGATGGGTTACACAAATTATTGCAGCAAAAGCACCTCTTTTCGAAAAAGCATCTATTGATGAATTTTACATTGACCTTACTGGTATGGAAAAGTTTTTTAATCCGTTGCAATGGACAATAGATTTACGAAAGGAAATAATGCAAGAAACTGGTTTACCTATTTCATTTGGATTATCGTCTAATAAAATGATGGCAAAAATTGCTACAAACCAAGCTAAGCCCAATGGTTATTTACAAATACCTTTTGGAAAGGAAAAAGAATTTCTTGCCCCGCTTGCTGTAGATGAAATACCTGGCGTAGGCAAGCATGCACAAGAAGTGCTTGCATACATAGGCGTAAAAACAATCAAACAATTAAGCGAAACAAATATCGAAATATTAGAAGAAAGATTAGGTAAATGGGGTACAGATTTAAAACTAAAAGCAGAAGGTTTGCATTATGGAGAAGTTACTAATTACCACGAATCTAAATCTATTTCTACAGAAAATACGTTTAATGA
>JAYTGY010000252.1:0-2085 GCA_043733065.1 Ferruginibacter sp. | reverse complement strand
GAAATTGTAGCTAAAAATATTGAAGCTATGGGCGGCGCAGCAAAATTAGCATCATTAACTTCGGTAAAGAAGACGGGTACAACTAGTGTTCAAGGTATGGATATTGCCCTTACATTCAATATTATTCAAGCAAAAGGAATACGAATAGATATTGACGTAAATGGTACATCAAATTATCAATTAGGAAACAATGAAAAGGGATTTGTTTTTATGCCTGCAATGGGTATGCAAGAACCAAAAGAAATGGATGAAGACCAATTGAAATCTTTTTCATCTTATTATGATATACAAGGCACACTGTTTAATTATAAAGAGAAAGGGACAACAATAGAGCTCTTAGGAAAAGAAAAAGTGGATGGAGCCGAAGCTTATAAATTAAAATTGGTAAGAAAAAATGGAAACGTAGTAACTAGTTTTGTAGATGTAAAAACATATAGAGTTGTAAAAATGATTGGTAAATTAAAAACACCAGATGGGCAAGAAATGGATAGTGAAACTACATTTAGTGATTACAAACAAAATGCTGATGGGTATTGGTTTGCTTATAGCACAACTTCAATGCAAGGCACAGTTACTTTCGATAAAATAGATACAAACATAAAAGTGGATGAAAATATTTTTAAAAATTAATAAAAAAAATAGCACAAAAAAAGATGCCTCTGAATATTTTCAGAGGCATCTTTTTATAATTTTATCTTTTTATTTCACATCTACCGCCTCATTCAACTCAGCATCTACCAAAATTCTACCACAGTTTTCGCAAACCATTATTTTTTTGCGTAGTTTTATTTCGCTTTGTTTTTGCGGAGGTATAGCATGAAAACATCCACCACAACTATCTCTTTCTACCGCCACTACCGATAATCCATTGCGGTAATTTTTTCTGATACGATCGTAGCTCAACAATAAACGCTCATCTACATGTGCTCTTGCAGCAGCTATATCTTTGCTAAAATGTTTTTCTTCTTTTTCTGTTTCACTAATAATTTTTTCTAACTCACTTTTTTTACCACTTAAGTTTGTTTCTTTTGTAGCTACTGCTTTTTTTGCAGCTTCAAGTTGATGCGCTTTTTCTGCTATTTCTTCGTTAGCATCTTTAATATGTTTTTCGCAAAGTTTTTCTTCTAGCTGTTGCATTTCTAGCTCTTTGTTTATAGCATCAAACTCACGGCTGTTTTTTACATTCTCACTTTGCTTTTCATATTTAGCTATCAAAGCTTTTGCTTCTACAATACCAGCTTTACGTTGGTCAATAAATTCGGTAATACCATTTATCTCTTCTTCCACACGAGTTTGACGTGCATGCAATCCCTCAATTTCATCTTCCAAATCTTTCACTTCCATTGGCAATTCGCCTTTTAGTATCTGAATTTCATCCAGCTTACTATCTATTTTTTGCAAACGTACAAGGGAAGTCAATTTTTCTTCTACCGAAAATTCTTTAACAGCTGCCATAATTTTTCTTGTATTTAATGTTTTTTACGAAACAAAATATTGTACAGGGTTGGTATTAACGCCTGTTTTTAGGAGCGCAAAGTTAGGGAATTTATCGCTCAAAAGTTCAAATAATAGGTCTATTGTAAACTGCTCACTTTCATAATGTCCTACATCTGCTAGTAAAAGTTGCCCATCTGCATCAAAAAACTCGTGGTATTTTACGTCGGCCGTTATGTAAACATCTGCCCCTGCTGCTTTTGCTGCGTTTATAAGAAAACTACCTGCACCACCACAAAGCGCTACTTTTTTTACTTTTTTACCAGTTAAAGCTGTATGCCTCACTACATTTACTTTGAAAATTTGGGCAATTTGCTCTAAAAATTCGCTTTCTTCCACTGCTTCGGGCAAATTTCCAATAACGCCACTGCCACTTTCTTGGTATGTATTAGCCAAATTATAAATATCGTGCGCCACTTCTTCGTAAGGCTGGTTTGCCTTCATAGCAGCAATAATTTGCCCTTGCAACCATGTAGGAAAAATTACTTCCACTTTTGTTTCTTCCAATGTTTCTCTTTTACCAATTGAACCAGTTTGTGGTGTAGAACCTTCTTCAGGTTTAAAACTTCCTACGCCAGCACTTATAAAACT
>JAYTGY010000251.1:0-6279 GCA_043733065.1 Ferruginibacter sp. | reverse complement strand
ATAGAGATGCTTTGAATAAATATTTAGCTGAGAATAATATTCCGTCAATGATTTACTATCCTGTACCTGCACACAAACAAAAAATGTTTGATGCGTTTGGCGGAAGTGACTATCATTTAGAAATAACTGATTGGTTAACGGAGAGAGTTATCTCATTGCCAATACACACAGAGCTTGATGAAGAGCAACAAGCATTTATTGTAAAACATGTTTTAGATTTTGTGAATAAATAATTAATAGAAATATGAAAATAGCTGTTGTAGGTACAGGATACGTAGGATTGGTAACAGGAACTTGTTTTGCAGAAACGGGAAATACAGTTACTTGTGTAGATATTGATAAAACAAAAGTTGATAAACTTTCGTCAGGTGAAATAACTATTTATGAACCAGGGTTAGAAAAACTTTTTTTGAGAAACCAGAAAGAGGGGCGTTTAAAATTTACGCAATCATTAAGCGATGCTATTGCAGATGCACAAATTATTTTTTTGGCATTACCTACACCGCCAGGTGCTGATGGTTCGGCAGATTTAAAATATATATTAGGTGTAGCTGATGATATTGGGAAATTATTAAAGCCCTCTGATTATAAAGTTATCATTGATAAAAGTACAGTGCCTGTTGGTACTGCCGAAAAAGTAAAACAAGCAATTATAAACAGTGGAGGAGGAAATATTAGTGGGGCTTTTGATGTTGTTAGCAATCCTGAATTTTTGCGTGAAGGCGTAGCAGTAGATGATTTTATGAAACCAGATAGAGTTGTAATTGGAACAACATCGGAACGTGCTATAAAAATAATGAATGACTTATATGCACCATTTGTTAGACAAGGTAATCCTATTATTTTTATGGATGAAAGCAGCGCAGAGCTTACCAAATATGCTGCCAATGCTTTTCTTGCAGTAAAAATTAGTTTTATGAATGAGATAGCGCAATTGTGTGAGCGCTTGGGTGCAGATGTAGATATGGTACGTAAAGGAATTGGAAGCGATGAAAGAATTGGAAAACGTTTTCTTTTTCCTGGTATTGGCTATGGAGGAAGTTGTTTTCCAAAAGATGTGCAAGCGCTTGCAAAAAGTGCAGATGAAGTGAATTATGATTTTAAAATTTTAGATGCAGTAATGGAAGTAAATGAAAAACAAAAATTACATCTTATTCCAAAAATAATATCATTTTTTAATAATGATATTGCAGGAAAACATTTTGCTATTTGGGGATTATCTTTTAAGCCAAATACAGATGATGTAAGAGAAGCTCCAGCATTTTATATGATAGATGCATTGCTTGCTGCAGGTGCTACAGTATGTGCTTTTGACCCAGAAGGAATGGAAAATACAAAATTAACCTATGCCGATAAAATTAATTATGCAGCCAATCAATATGACGCATTAACAAATGCTGATGCCCTTATTATTGCTACAGAATGGAATGAATTTAGAACACCTGATTTTGAAATAATAAATAACACTTTAAAAAACAAAGTAATTTTTGATGGACGAAATTTATTTGAACCATTGCAAATGGAAAAAGAAGGATACCATTATGAAAGTATTGGAAGAAAAGCAGTAACACAATCTTAAAAAATTAAAATTATTATTTTGCAAAAAAGAATACTCATTACAGGTGCCGCAGGATTTTTAGGATCTCATTTATGCGATAGATTTATAAAAGAAGATTTTCATGTAATTGCCATGGATAATTTAATTACTGGAGATTTAAAAAATATTGAGCATTTATTTAAACTTCCAAATTTTGAATTTTCGCATAGTGATGTTTCAAAATTTATACATGTAACTGGTGAGCTGGATTATATTTTGCATTTTGCATCGCCAGCGAGTCCTATAGACTATTTAAAAATACCGATACAAACATTAAAAGTGGGATCGCTTGGTACACACAATTGCCTGGGATTAGCCAAAGCAAAAAATGCACGCATACTTGTAGCAAGTACAAGTGAAGTATATGGCGACCCACAAGTGCATCCACAAAATGAAGAATACTGGGGTAATGTAAACCCTGTAGGACCAAGAGGTGTATATGATGAAGCAAAACGTTTTCAAGAAGCTATTACAATGGCATATCATACTTTTCACGATGTAGAAACTAGAATAATCAGAATATTTAATACTTATGGCCCTCGTATGAGGCTCAATGATGGTCGTGCATTGCCAGCATTTATTGGGCAGGCATTAAGGGGTGAAGACTTAACTGTATTTGGTGATGGAAACCAAACAAGAAGCTTTTGCTATGTAGATGATTTGGTAGATGGTATTTATAAATTATTAATGAGTGATTATGCCCAACCAGTAAATATTGGTAACCCAGATGAGATTTCTTTAAAAGATTTTGCAGAAGAAATAATAAAGTTGACAGGTACTACACAAAAAATCGTTTACAAACCTTTGCCAGTAGATGATCCTAAACAAAGGCAACCAGATATTACCAAAGCAAAAGAAATATTAGGCTGGGAACCAAAAATAAATAGAGCAGATGGTTTAAAAATTACTTATGAATATTTTAAAAATTTGCCAAAAGAAGAATTGAATAAGTTGCCAAAAGAATTTAAATAAGTTAATCGTTTTTGTAAAAAGGATATAAGTAAGAAATTAACAAAAATAGGGACTACAATAACAATTAACATATAACAACATACACAAAACAACAAACAGTTTATTAAGATGTATCAAGAATTAATTGAGAAAAAACAAAAATTGGCAATAATTGGATTAGGTTATGTAGGCTTACCAATAGCATTAGAATTTGCAAAAAAAATAAAAGTAATTGGGTTTGATATAAACGCAGATCGTGTAAAAATGATGCAAAATAAAATTGACCCAAGTAAAGAATTAGAGTCATCTGCTTTTGATGGTTGCGATATAGAATTTACAAATGATTTAGAAGTATTAAAAGAAGCTACTTTTTTTATTGTAGCCGTACCCACACCTGTAGATGAACACAATGTACCCGATCTTACGCCTGTATTACGTGCAAGTGAAACCATAGGTAAGGTTATAAAAATAGGAGATTATGTAGTGTATGAAAGCACCGTTTACCCAGGTTGTACAGAAGAGGATTGTGTACCAGTTATTAAAAAAATATCAGGGCTTGATATGAATACGGATTATAAAATTGGCTATTCACCAGAGCGTATAAACCCAGGCGACAAAGAACACACTATAACAACAATTATAAAAGTAGTGAGCGGCTGTTGTGCAGAAAGTTTAGATGTAATTGCGAAAGTATATGAACTTGTAGTGAAAGCAGGTGTGCACAGAGCTTCATCTATAAAAGTTGCAGAAGCTGCAAAAATTATTGAAAATACACAAAGAGATTTGAACATAGCATTGATGAATGAACTCTCAATCATTTTCGATAAAATGAATATTAATACTTTTGAAGTATTAGAAGCGGCAGGAACAAAGTGGAATTTTCTTCGTTTTCAACCGGGTCTTGTCGGTGGACATTGCATTGGTGTAGATCCATATTATCTTACTTATAAATCAAAAGAATTAGGTTATGATAGCCAAGTGATACTTGCAGGCAGAAATATAAATGATGGCATGGCGGGTTACGTAGCTAAAAAAGTTTTACAACATGTTATACAACACAACGGAAATATAAAAGACGCTAGAGTGCTTGTGATGGGTGCTACTTTTAAAGAAAATGTAAGTGACATAAGAAATAGTAAAGTAGCAGATGTTGTAAAAGAATTAAAATCTTTTTCGCTTAATGTGGATATTATCGACCCACATGCAAGCAGCGAAGAATTACTTCATGAGTATGGTTTTGGCTTAACAGAAAATATTGGAAAAGATTATGATGCTGTAATTGTAACCGTGCCTCATACAGCTTATAAAGATTTTGATGATGCCTATTTTGTATCTATAACAAAACCTGAAGCGCTTATTTGCGATTTAAAAGGAACATATAGAAACGAGATAAAAAGCAGAATGTATAAGAGTTTGTAAAAAAGTTGAAGGTTGTTGATGATTGTTTAATTGTTGAATAAAAAATATTATGGAATTATTTTTCGAAGGAAGTTTGAGCGATAAAAAATTTTTAGTAACTGGTGGCGCAGGCTTTATTGGTGGGCATATTGCAGAATATCTTTTGCAAAATGGAGCTGGTAAAGTACGAGTACTGGATAATATGGTAAATGGTTTTGAAAGCACTTTAAATGTATTAAGAAAATATCCTGCTTTCGAATTTATACAAGGCGATATTAGAAATTTTGAAGACTGCAATAAGGCATGCCAAGGTATAGATTATATAAGCCATCAAGCTGCATTGGGCTCTGTGCCTCGTTCTATAAAAGAACCAGTTTATTTTAACGATGTAAATGTAGGTGGCTTTGTAAATATGTTAAAAGCGGCTGTAGATAATGGCGTAAAACAATTTGTATATGCATCTTCATCATCTGTATATGGAGATGAACCTACACTGCCAAAAGTAGAATCAAGAATTGGAAACTGTTTATCGCCGTATGCAGCTACAAAAAAAACAAATGAATTGTATGCACAAATTTTTGCAGATGTGTATGGCTTGAAAATAATGGGGTTTAGGTATTTTAATATTTTTGGTCCGAGGCAGGATCCTGATGGCGCTTATGCCGCCGTTATTCCATTATTTGTAAAAGGTATAATGAAAGAAACACCTGTTTATATAAATGGTGATGGTGAGCAAACAAGAGATTTTACTTTTGTGGATAATGCAGTACAAATAAATGTAAAAGGAATGCTTACACAAAATAAGGATGCTTTAAACAAAGTGTATAATGTAGCCGTAGGAGAAAATTTTAGTGTAAATTATTTGTATAAAATATGTAAAGATAACCTAGGAAGCAATTGGGAAGCCACTTACAGAGAACCAAGGGCTGGAGATATTAGAAATTCATTGGCAGATATTACGCAAGCAAAAAACTTATTAGGCTACGCTCCTACTAAAAGATTTGAAGATGGATTGGTGGAGACGATTGCGTTTTTTAAGAACCTTTATTCGAATGGATAATTGAATAATGAACAATGGATAATTCTTTCAATTTGAAAATTTATTCAATTATATAAAATACATTGAACTTAAAACATTATTAATTATTTATTATAAAATTATTAATTATCACCCATGCCTTTTATCAAAACAGATTTTCCCGATTTATTAATTTTTGAACCAACCATTTTTGAAGACGAAAGAGGATATTTTTTTGAAAGTTACAATGCCAATACTTGTAAGGCAGATGGTGTAGATATTATTTTTGTGCAAGATAATCAAGCTAAATCTAGCTATGGTGTAATTAGAGGTTTACATTATCAATTAAATCCATTTGCACAAACAAAATTTATAAGAGTATTACATGGTAGTATTTTAGATGTAGTTGTAGATTTAAGAATTGGATCTCCCATGTATGGGAAATCATTTTCAATAGAATTATCGGGGCAAAATAAAAAACAATTACTTGTGCCAAGAGGCTTTGCCCATGGTTACTCCGTACTTAGTCCAACAGCAGATGTATTTTATAAATGCGATGCTTTTTACAATAAAGAAGCTGAAGCAGGATTGTTGTTTAATGATCCATCATTAAATATTGATTGGCAAATAGAAGAAGGAGAAGAAGTTATTTCTCCTAAAGATATAGCACAACCTACATTTGAAAATTGTAAGACTAATTTTGAATTTAATGTTAAATAAAAAAACGATTTTAATTACAGGCGCTCAAGGGCAGCTTGGGCGTGAATTTCAAGCGCTGCAAGAATTATTTACTCAATACCATTTTTTATTTGCAGACAGAAACGCATTGCAAATTGCAGACGAAAATTCTGTAAATAATTTTTTCTCTAACAATAAAATTGATATATGTGTAAACTGTGCAGCATACACAGCTGTAGATAAAGCAGAACAAGAAAGAGAACTAGCAACAGCTGTAAATGCTACTGCAGTTGGTTATTTAGCAAAAGCATGTAAAACATACAATGCTCAATTCATTCATATTTCTACCGATTATGTTTTTGATGGTACGGCTACTTCTCCATATAAACCAGATGATAAAACAAACCCAGTAAATTTTTATGGTCAAACAAAACTAGATGGTGAACTAAATGCGATTAAAGAAAACAAAAATAGCATAATCATACGTACAGCGTGGGTATATAGCAGCTTTGGAAATAATTTTGTGAAAACGATGATGCGGTTGATGAACGAAAGAGAAAGCATTGGTGTAGTAAACGACCAACGTGGTGCACCTACATATGCTGCTGATCTTGCTACTTCTATTATGCGGATTATT
>JAYTGY010000250.1:0-5461 GCA_043733065.1 Ferruginibacter sp. | reverse complement strand
CATTTTAATTACATCATTCACTAGCTTCATAGCAGCTTTATCGTAGTAGGCATAATTGCCAGTGGCTCTTGCTTCTAAAATAAAATAATTGGCAAGTGCAATGATGGATTTAATATCGGCGGTGTTTGCAACAATTTTCTTTTGAAGCATCTCCACATTTTTTTTTGTGTTTATCCATTCATCTGCTTTGGTGAGCATTCCTTTTCGTGGTAGCAACGTATATACAATGTTTTCTTTTATTTGCTCATTTCGTTGTTGCTTCAAAATAATAAAACCAACAGAGCCAATAAAGAAGATGATTAGGAATGGGTAAAATATTTTATTTTTCATTTTGGTTGTTTTAAAATTATTTCAAAAAAAATGGACGCATATTTTGATAATTAAAAAAGACTGTTTCAAAAAAAGAATTTTCATTTTCTTAGCTCAACAAAAATTACCTATTGAATAAAACCAGTACGGGCATATATTCCTGCACTTTTCGGTTTTTTCTCTTTATTGAAACAGCCTTTTCTATGTAATACCTTTTATAAATTCAATGTAGACTATTAAATTTGTCAGACACCTCTATTGTAGCCTTTGTGCACAAGAAGATTTTAATAGGTGTCAGACACATACATTGGAGTCTTTAATATTTATAAATGGTATAATTACTCTTTTACAACTTTGATGGTTTGTTTAGCCTCGCCATCTTTTGAAATTTTGATGAAATAGATACCTTTAATCAATTCGCTATTGCCAATTTTTTCTGTGTAGGTACCAGGTTTCAATTTTTCATTTACAAGTTGCTTTACCATTTGTCCTTGTGCATTCAGCAATGAAATATTAATAACTGCAGCGGCATCAAGATGGTATGTTATTATACCATTATCCACAAAAGGATTTGGAGAAACTTTTGCAAAAACCTCTGGAGCTTCTATCTCCATGCTTCCAGTATTTACGTTACTCCTAATTGCATTATTGCTTTTGCTGCTCTTGTTTGTATTGCATGGGCAAATATAGTTGCCTGCAAAAGGCGCTTGCACATAAGGGAACGATGTTTTTAAAGCCACATCGTTTGCATCTACACCAGTGCTGTACGTGAGTACATTTAAGAGATTTGGTGTAACTGGGCTTGGGCTCGAACTAGGAATATAATCGTCGTACCACAAACCAATGGCTGCTAATACCACACCACCTACTGCTTGCAATTCAATTCTAGTCACATCATCTTCCAGCCTTCTGCCATTTGGAAAACCATCCATATTTGGAATATTTTGAATACTCGTGTTGGAATTATATGCAGGATCTGTTAAGCCAAGTACTGCGGCTTGTACCAAACCCAAAGAACTAAATTGGCTGCTGCTTCTAGATGTTGGCGGCACGGCCATATTTAAGCGAAGCATGTCTCCACCATTGGGAAGAAAATTGCTGATAAAAGGTTTTCCTGCTGCTAAAGGATTGCCAGCTTTTCCTGTAGCCAACTGGTAAGGGCGCAAGTTGGGAACACCAGTGTGAAATATTGGCCATAAATCTACCGATCGTGGAGAATTGGCTGCTGGAAGTAGCAAGCCGCCAAACGCTGACTCAGCAAGGGCTGTACCATTTAATGCTGGGTTACCTTTTAAACCATACAAACCATTTTGGTTATTACCAAAACCAAATGCACCCAAAGAATTTCTTTGAATTCGAAGAGGCGTTAAGCCAGGTACTGCAGCACCAAAAAAAGTATTATCCATGTACAAAGCCAACTCTGGATTGTAAAAATATTTTCCGAATGTGCTTAGTTTAGATAAGTCTTCGTAAGGCGATAATGAATTCCAATAATCTTTTAGGCCGATAGGTATTACTGCTTCATTGGTAAGTGGCATACCAAGCCTTGATACTTGAATCCATTTGCCTTCTTCAGATTTGCCTTTACCATCATCTTCTAAAACACTTATTTGTCTGCGGCTTGCATTTGCCCATACACCAATTACAAAATTGGGATCGAGTATGCTTGTACTTTGGCTAACCGTTTTTTTATCTTTTTGCAAAGTACTGATGTCAATTTGTAATGCAATGCTAGAAACATTTAAGCATTTTAATCCGTCGGTTGGCATGCTTCCGGTAGTGCGTGGTGCATCGCCAAGATCAAAAATACCACCAAGGTCCACAAAAAATGGATCTTCAGATGGGCCGCAGAAAACTTTTTCGCCACTGCTTGCTGTGGTAATAGAACTGTTGATAAGGCTGTTGTAATCTGGTGCATTTAAACCAACAGGCGAACTGATGGAACGTGGGCCAATATTGGGCGGCGGCACAATTCCATTATTTACTACTGTTTGAAAATTTTTGCCAGCATTCATACTACGTTCCATTTTATAAGTGGTTTTTAGGTTTTGTTTACCTAGCCTGATGTTAAAAAATGTGGTAGGATCTTCATTGGTTTTAGAAAAAGTGAAACGATAAATAATATCATCTCCTTTGGTGGCTACATTGTTGTCGATATGTATTTCGTAACGAATGTCTTCTCCAAACTGATAATAGTTAGGCCCGCCTTGTGGCAATTGGCCTGGTACATAATTGGCAATAATGGTAACTGTGTTGGGTGCATCTGGACTACGAAAAGCATACACATCTGTATTGTCTGCCAATGGGTCGTTTGCAATCAATGGTGCTTCTCTGTGTGATGAGGCAAATGCTGGTAAAGTGGTATTGATGAGCATCACCATTAACAGCAATGCTGCTGAAATTTTTCTTTTCATGATTTTTTATTTAAAAATTATTTTCTGCATTATTACAGAAAATTTGCTGGAGTTTTTTTGAGTACGGTTGTATCTTAAAGAAATAAATCTTTAAACAATTTTTGAATAAAGTACAGGAGAAATTTGTTGAGCTCAAAAATACTTACGAGTAGTTTTGAATTTTCGATTTATTTTTTTTGAAATGTGGAAAAAATTTTAATGATTTTTTATGAAAGCATAATTCAAAAATATTTATATAAAATATCATTGTGTGTATAAAATGAGTTTTTTGAGTATGATAGGGAAGTAGGGGAAGTTTAAGGTTGTTGGGTGTTAGTTTAGTTTAAAGAAATGATTATGAATGCAATGAATTTCTCAAGTGTTTGTCAGATTTTTAAAAACATTTCTTTCAAATATCAAAAATGCGGAAACAAAACGCATCAATTATCCTATAAAAATTGTACATTTGCACCCCGTTAAAAAAACAAACGGGAATTAATTTATGTCATTTAATATTAACAAACAACTAAACGCAGAAGATCAGGAGCCAATGGCTGCACAAGATGCAACCGAGGCCACTGCGACAACAAACAGCCCTGAAGCTACTCCAGAAGTAGTGGTAGAAGAAGTAGCTGTAGAAGAAGTAGTGGTTGCGGAAGCAAAACCTGCTTATGTACCACCAGTACAAACTGCTCATGATGATTTTGATTGGAGCAGAGACAAAAGAAATGTTTCTTCTTACACAAAAGAAGAAAAAGAAAAGTATGATGGTGTGTATGATAACACTTTCAAACAAATTAATGATGGCGAAATGATTCAAGCAACTATTGAATCTTTAACCAAAACCGATGCTGTTGTAAACATTGGCTTTAAAAGTGATGGTCTTATTTCTTTGAACGAATTTAGAGATATACCAGGCGGCATTAAAGTTGGTGATGTGATAGAAGTAATGGTGGTAGAGAAAGAAGACAGAGAAGGAAATTTAAACCTAAGCCGCAAAGCTGCTCGTACTACACGTGCATGGGAGCGTATTATGGAAGTAAACAAAACTGGCGAAATTGTAACTGGTCTTGTTACTAGCAAAACTAAAGGTGGATTGATTGTTGATGTTTTTGGTATGGAAACTTTCTTACCAGGATCTCAAATAGATGTGAAACCAGTAACTGACTACGATCAGTTTGTTGGTAAAACAATGGAGTTTAAAGTTGTTAAGATTAACGAGACAATTAAGAACGCTGTTGTATCGCACAAAGCACTTATTGAAAGTGATATTGAAGCACAAAGAGCAGAAATTATTGGTAAATTAGAGAAAGGACAAGTATTGGAAGGTGTTATCAAAAACATTACTGATTTTGGCGCATTCCTTGACCTTGGTGGTTTAGATGGTTTATTGTACATCACAGATATTTCTTGGGGCCGCATAAACCATCCTACAGAAGTGTTGAAGATGGATCAGAAAATAAATGTTGTTGTACTTGACTTTGATGATGATAAAAAACGCATCAGCCTTGGCTTAAAACAATTGACTCCTCACCCTTGGGATACATTAGCAGAAAACTTTAAAGAAGGCGATACTGTAAAAGGTAAAGTTGTAAATATAGAAGACTACGGTGCGTTCTTAGAAATTACACCAGGTGTAGAAGGATTGGTACACGTAAGTGAAATTACTTGGGCTAATACGCCAATAAATGCTAAAGAATTCTTTAAACTTGGTGATGAGTACGAAGCAAAAGTGGTAACCCTTGATAAAGAAACTCGTAAAATGAGTTTGTCTATTAAGCAACTTACAGAAGATCCTTGGAGTGCTATTGAAGGTACTTTCCCAGAAGGAAGCAAGCACATGGGTACAGTTAAAAACATTACGCCGTATGGTGTGTTTGTAGAACTTTCTACTGGTATTGGTGGTATGATTCATATTAGCGATTTAAGCTGGTTGAAACGTTTCCATAATCCGAATGAATACACTAAAGTAGGTAATGAAATAGAGGTGATGATAATGAGTATTGATAAAGAAGGACGCAAACTACAACTTGGCCATAAGCAAATTGAAGAAGATCCTTGGAACAGCCTTGAAGATACTTTTGCTGTAGGTACTTTACATGAAGGTACAGTTAGCAAGAAAGATGATAAAGGTGCTGTTGTACAACTTCCTTATGGCTTAGAAGGTTTTGCACCTACTCGCCACTTGATGAAGCAAGATGAAAAAGCTATTGCGCAAGATGAAATTGCAAACTTTGTTGTAATTGAATTTGATCGTAATGACAAACGCATTGTACTTAGCCATACAAGATTGTGGGAGCAGGAAGTAGAAGAAGAAAGACAAGTAGAAATAAAAGAGAAAAAAGCGGAAGTAGAAACTACTAAGAAAGCTGTAAAAGCTATTCAAGCAAAAGTAGAAAAAACTACCCTTGGTGACCTTGGTGCATTGGCAGATTTGAAAGCAAAGCTTACTAGCGATGAAGCTGGTGCTGCTGCTAGCAAAGAAGCTGAGTAATCTAATGGCTACTTAAAAATATAAACCTCCCGTTTTTTAATAAGCGGGAGGTTTTTTGTTTTAGTTTGAAGTGTAAATTTTATGCTCAAATAACTTCAATTAAATAATAATTTTTCTTTCCTTTTTGTACCAATAAAAATTTATTATGCAACAGCATACTCTTATCTGGTGCTAATTTTGGGTCTTCTATTTTATTTCTATTAATACTTACACCGCCAGACATTATCATTTTTTTTGCTTCTCCTTTGCTTGGAAAAATACCAAT
>JAYTGY010000249.1:0-5723 GCA_043733065.1 Ferruginibacter sp. | reverse complement strand
ATCCATGGTAAGTGGTATATTTGAGTAATAATAGGCTGCTAATTTTTGAAAAAAAGTATTTCCAAACTTAGGCTTATAGGCATGAAAGAAAAACACCATTAAAAAAAATGATCCCCTTATGGTATCTAATTGAGGATAATACTTTTTCTGTTCAGTCATTTATCTAAAGTTGCTTTAAATTAGTTTCCCTTTCATAGCCTCTCCTACAGCCATGTCCATTATACGCTCAGCATAAGGACGAGAGATATTGTTTAGTTGTTCAGTTTTGGTATGTATCAAATTTTTATCATTCATCGTTAGCGATAATTGCAAAGCTTGCATAGCCGCAGCTGTTTCTTGCAGTTCGTTATTTATTAGATGAGTAGCATTTTTTTGCAAAAACCTTTCTGTGGATTTTAGCAATTGCTCTCCTTCCGTTTTAGCTTCGGCCAATGCACGAGCAGCAATATCAGCTTGTGCATTTGCCATAGAATCCAACAGCATTTTTTCTACCATATTATCATCAATACCAAGCTGTGGTTTTATTTCTATTGCCTGCTCTACCCCACTACGTAGTTCTTTTGCTTTTACGATTAAGATACCATCTGCATTTATCATAAAACTTACTTGCACTTTTGCCATACCCGCAGGCATGGGTGGTATGCCTTTCATATTTAATGTTGCCAATAATCTATTATCGCTTACTATATCTCTCTCGCCTTGGTATATGCTTATACGCATGTTTACTTGCCCATCTATTTGTGTAGTGTATTCTCTTGCTGCATTCGATGGTATTTTTGCATTTCGTGGTATTATCACATCCATCAGTTCTCCTGCAGTTTCTATTCCTAAGCTTAGTGGCGTAATATCTAATAACAAAACATCTTTATTATTACCAGCCAATATATCTGCTTGTATGGCTGCGCCTAAAGCCACTACTTCATCTGGATTTACAGAATCGTTTACCGCTTTGCCAAAATAATTACTAACCGTTTCATTTACTAATGGCACTCTTGTACTACCACCTACCATTATTACTTCGTCTATTTCATTTTTTTGCAGTCCAGCATCTTTCATAGCATTTTTGCAACAGTGAATGGTTCTTTCTATTAACGGCAATATTATTTCGTTAAATTGAGCTTTGCTTATTTCTATTTTTCTATTGCCAATTTCGGCAACAAAATTTTCATTGGATGATAAATATTTTTTTGCTTCTTCTGCTTTTAATCTAATGGCTTGTGCAAGGGATTTATCGTTTTGCAATTCATCATCAGAAATGGTTATTTTTTTCTGCCAAAATTGTACAATGGCATTATCAAAATCATCACCACCAAGGTAAGTATCGCCATTGGTAGAAAGCACTTCAAATACTCCTCCATTTAATTTTAGAATAGACACATCAAATGTACCACCTCCTAAATCATATACGGCAATTGTTTTTTCCGTTCCTCCCCCTTCGGGGGAGTTAGAGGGGGTCCCTAAACCATAAGCTAAGCTGGCCGCAGTAGGTTCATTTATAATTCGCAATACGTCCAGCCCTGCAAGTTTACCAGCATCTCTTGTAGCTTGGCGCTGGGCATCGTTAAAATAAGCTGGCACGGTTATCACTGCTTTGTTTACAGGTGTTTTAAGAATATGCTCTGCTCGTTTTTTAAGTTCTTTTAAAATAAGCGCCGATAAATCTACAGGTGAATAAAACGTATCCCCTACTTTTATTTTTACTGGCTTGTTGCTATCTTCATCTATTATTTTGTAAGAAAAAAATGCAGCGTTGGCTTTTATATCATCATAATTTTTTCCTAGCAAACGTTTAGCAGAAAAAATAGTACGCTCGGGCTCGTTTATCAAAAATTCTTTAGCCTCATTGCCTACCAATACATTGTTTTGTTTATCAAAATATATTACAGAAGGTACAAGGCTGCTGCTATCGTGTTCTTTCAAAGCAATAGCTTTTCTAGTATCAGGATGAATGATGGCAATCAAGCTATTGGTTGTACCTAAGTCAATACCCACAATTATTTCTTCTTTTTGCAAACTACCTGTTGCAATGTTAATTGCTATCTTAGCCATTAATTTTTCTTTTTACAAAAGTATTGAAATGTAGCCGCAAAGAAACCTGAATGCATTTAAAAATGTCGCAGTTTGCGAATACGGTTGTCAACCTTTTCAGAGTACATTTAATTTAAAATTACCAATCAAGGTTCACAACAACTCTTGCGACATTTATAAATGCACCACGAACGGTAGCGCATTGTGCAGGTGTGGAATTAGAAATATATCCGGAACAAATGCTGAATATAGATATTAAGAAAAATGATAAGAAGAAAAACCCCTATCGAAAAACTTCTGCCCGAATCACAGCCCAATAGTCAACCGCCACTGCTCATTAGCTTCCTTTCGCCACACTTGCTTAAAACGCAGTGCAAGGCACAGTGCATATTTTAGAGTCTTTCTATTTCTTCTATTGTCAAGCCTGTTAATTTGATAATATCTTCAATTTTAAGTCCCATTTGTTTAGCATTTTTTGCAACTTTTAAAACACCTTCGTTAATACCTTCATCAAAAGCTGTATCAATAACGCCTTTTAAATCTCTGTATATTTTCAAACTATTCTCATAATTTGCAAGTTCAGCCTGTCCAAATTTTGCAAGCTCGGCTTTCTCAAAAGCTTGGTTAAAAACATCGTCAGTAAAAATAGTAGGGATTGTTTGAAAATCTTCTAAATGTTTGATAAAATAAAGCCATTTGTGCAAACGAGTTTCAAGTTGACTTTCTGATTGTTTGAAATTTGGCATTTCAAGATAAATGAAAGTCAATTTTTCGTAGAATGTCTTACCGTTTTGATTTTTAAGTTTTATTGTATGAACAACTTCACTTTTTTCTGGTTCTGTTTCGTAGTCGTCAAATGTAAAGTCTAATATTCCAATACAATAAACTGCCTTTAAGTTATAGTTCCATTCTCCTTTTTCGGCTTGTTCTCTAATTGGAAAAGTTGAATAGTAGATGGTTCTTTCTTTAAAATAGTTTTGTTTAGCTTTCTGTAATTCTACTATAAATTTTTCGCCTTTCTCATTTTCGCAATAAATGTCATAAATGGCTTTTCTATCAAGGTCAGTTTGTCCTAGTTGTTCGTTGTTCTTAAAAGTTAAATCGACTATTTTGTCTGCTTGTGGCAATAAAGCATTCAAGAAGTCAATAAGTAATGGTTTACTTGCTTCTTCTCCAAATATTTTTTTAAATCCAAAATCGGTGAATGGGTTTAAATATTTTGCTTTCATTTTGTCGTTTGACATATTTTTATTTGGTAAAATTACAAAATTTTTGTAGAATTTGTCTAAATCCTCGTTTTGAGGAGTCGTTCTGCCGCATTGTGCTTTAAACTAGCTTTTACGCAAAGAACGCAAAAGGAAAACCCTTTGCGTTCTTTGTAAATAAAAATATATTTTAAATATATTTTATCGCATCAAATACATTTTTCCATATCCTTTATTAAAATACTTATCTGTATTGTCACCTTCCGCTTTATACTTTTCAAGCGTTTTACCATTTAGGTTTGTTATTACCCTGTATATATAAACACCATTTGCTAATTGCTGACCATACATATCTGTACCATCCCATTTAAAGTCTGTAATGTTTCTGCCCACATGTATTGGTCCAAGTTCTTCTTTGGTAATTTCTCTTACTACTTTACCTGTAATAGTAAGCACTTGTATGCGCAGATTTTGCGGTATTTGGCTACCAGTAAGGGTAAATACAAAGGCGGTAGATGTAGTAAATGGATTAGGGTAATTAAGCAGTTCGCTAATCATTGCCTTATTTACTACCGTAAAAGTGGTATGATAATCTAATGCACCTGCTGCGTTGCCAGATCTATCTTTGCCCGTTACGGTTAATTCATAATCTCCATCTTTCATAAGGTAAGGTTTCAAATTAATGGTAGCCGTATTATCTCCTCCAGAAAGAGTGGCGGGTGTAAAACGCATGGTATCATTATTGAAATAATAATTACGCACAGATTGATCTGGATACCTAATTTTTACTTTTAAAAGACCAGTATCACTTAGCGCCATAAATTTATTTTCATCTTTTAGTTTTATCAAAATTTCGGGCTTAGAGGAAACAATGTCTTTGTTTAAAATATGTACTCCATCAAAAGTTACATCCAATAACGGATTAAATATATCAGATTTTACAAAGAAATCTTTGTACAACACATTGTTAAAATGAAACTGCTCTGGTTGATCATTATTAGGATTAAACTCTACTATTAATGTATTTTTTCCTAAATAATTTTGCGAAAGTATCTTGTAAGATACCTTAAGTGTATCACCAACAATCAATATTTTTCCTTTAGGTATATTGATAATACTATCATAATTATTGCTTGTTTTTATACGTAAACTAATCTTCATAAGGCTATCAAATTTTACTAGCCCTATGTTTTTAAAAGCAACAGAAAAATTAATTGGCTCACCTGCATCTACTGTGTCTTTCATAGTGAATAATATATTTGGAGCTATCGCACCTTCTGGCAATAAATCAGCATTTAACATCCAATAATTTAATTGATGTGGGGTAGAGGTTATTGAATCTTCATTCAACATTCTCAATTTTAAATTGGGATAAGTAATTGCATTTATCCAAGCCAACGTTGTATCTCGTGTGGGATTAATTTCAGCTAAAATATCTTCATTACCATTAGTATTTAAACCGATTATTTTTATACTCGTTTTATCATTATTTGCCAATTCCAATTTGGTTCCTTTCCAATGAAATTCTTTCCATTTTTTAACTGGTCCGAAAACAGCAGACTCAATTTGTCCGTTTAAACTTAAACCTTGAAAATTGAAATCAACCGTAAGTTTTTGACCAAAACTAGTTCCAATTGTTTGAGTAATCGGAATTGCATTTCCTTTTTTACCCACAAAAACAAATGGAACGTTCGTTGTTATTTGATCAATTGACTCAAATCCCAAAGCTTTAAGAGATAGATACATGTTTGAACCAGGGTCTGTAGCCCATTCAGAAGGAAAATGTGAATCGAATCCTAAAATAGGATTAGTCATTATTATTGTGTTTCCATTTGGAATAATTACATCTAAAAATTGTTTTACAATTTGCCTTTTTGCAGATGTCGAAACATCAAATTGATAAAATCTGGAATCCCCAGTGCTTAAAGTAGGGAGGGGAGCGAGACTTCCATATTGCCCTGTAGTTCCAACATTTTGATTATACCAAAGATTAGAAGAGACGGAATCTAAGACATAAAACCTTAATGCATTAAGGTTGGTATTTATAGGTCTTGTAGCTCCACTTTGCTTAATATTTCCTGCTGCTAGTATTGAATACTCCGCAGACTGAGGTGTAGTTGGATAGATAGCCGTTTTAATAGTATAATTTATAATTCTAGGCGTAAATCTTAATTTTCTATCTGCACCTAGAACAATATCTGTGTATTTATTTTTTAAAAATTGATAATAATGCGACTGATTAAACCCTGCCGTACTATTAGGTAAATACACAAATGAAAACTTATTCCAGATGGTATCGCCGCTTGTAGGTACTACAGCCGTTCTCCAATAATACACGGTACTATCGGTAAATGTAAGGTTGGTTGGGGTAAACTCTATTACACCACCTACGCCTGTTTTATTATATACTTTTTTGAAAGCAGAGTTAAACAATTCTGTAGTGTCTATTTGCATTAAAAAATTGCTACTTGGCAAAAGCGGGTTTGCTGT
>JAYTGY010000248.1:0-2400 GCA_043733065.1 Ferruginibacter sp. | reverse complement strand
CATTGGAACAATACGGCAAAATATTAGTAATAGCCATGCCCATTTTTTTATTACTCATTATTATTGAAAAATTATATAGTTGGTATAAGAAAGAAAATACTGTGCCAGTAATGGATGCTGTATCCAGCATAAGCTCTGGCATTACCAATGCCGTAAAAGATGTGCTGGGGCTTAGCGTTACTTTTATTTCTTACGAATGGATGGTAAATAAAATTGCCATTTTTCATTTGCAAGCAAATGTGTTTTCTTACATTATTGGTTTTATTGCTATAGATTTTTATGGATATTGGAACCATAGGTGGGCGCATAAAATAAATTTTTTTTGGAACAAACATGCCATACACCATAGCAGCGAAGAATTTAATTTAGCTTGTGCACTGCGCCAATCTATTTCTAGCTTTATAAATATTTTTACTTTTTTACTTATACCTGCTGCATTGCTTGGTGTGCCTGCAAAAGTAATAGCCATTACACTTCCGATACAATTATTTTTGCAATTTTGGTATCATACAAGGCATATAAAAAAACTTGGGTTTTTAGAAAAAATAATGGTAACACCTTCGCATCATCGAGTGCATCATGCCATTAATCCGGAGTATATGGATAAAAACTTATCGCAAATTTTTATTATTTGGGATAAACTCTTTGGCACTTTTCAAGAAGAGTTGGATAACGTGCCACCTGTGTATGGTATTACACGACCTGCACAAACCTGGAATCCTATTAGAATAAATTTTCAGCATATTTGGTTATTGATAATGGATGCATGGCGAACAAATAGTTGGAAAGATAAAATAACAATTTGGTTTAAACCTACTGGTTGGCGGCCAAATGGTTTTGAAGAAAAATATCCTGTGCATAAAATAAAAGATGCGTTTAATTTTAATAAATATGATGGGGGTAATAATAAAGCATTAATGTATTGGTCTGTTGTACAAATGCTGATAACATTAGTATTTATTGGTTATTTATTCAACAATATTGCTACTATTGGCTTGCCCAAAATTTTTATTTACGGTTTTTTTATTTTTATTACTGTTTATAGTTATACTGAATTAATGGATATGAATAAATATGCTATTCTTTGGGAAACAATTCGTTTGTTTTTTGGTATAGCTGTGATTTTTTATTTTGGAGATTGGTTTGGGTTAAATTCCATTTTGCCTTCGGGAAATTATGTAGTGCTGTCATACTTTATTATTTCATTTTTGTTAAATTTTTATTTTATGCAATTTCAATTTAAAAATAATAAGGCATCTATTCAAATTTAGTAAGGTGCATTTAAAATTATCGCTTCTTTAGAATTAGAGGTGTCATCTTTTGGCAAGCACTTACGAGTTAGAGGTATCTAATAAAGGTGACACCCCTTACGACAATTTTAAATGCACCTACTTCGTAGCTAATACTAAACGCCGATTGCAGCCTGCATTTTACCGCCCACATAATAGAGACATCTATTTAATTTTCATTTCATTTTCTTTAAGTCACAATTACTTAATATGGCAATACTAACTGTAGAAAATATTACAAAAGAATATGGCAAAATAAAAGCACTCAATGGCATTAGTTTTTCTGTGCCCAAAGGTTGTGTATATGGCATACTTGGCCCAAATGGAAGTGGCAAAACTACACTGCTTGGTATTATTATGAATGTGCTAAAAGCCAATAGTGGCAGCTACAAATTGTTTGATGAAGCCGCTACAGATGCACATCGTAAGAAAATAGGTACACTTTTGGAAACGCCTAATTTTTATCATTATTTATCTGCCGTACAAAATTTAAAAATAACGGCAGCCATAAAAAGCCTTGGCGAAGATGATATAGAACATGTATTGCAAACGGTGGATTTATTAAAAAGAAAAGACTCCCCCTTTAGTTCATATTCTTTGGGAATGAAACAGCGTTTGGCTATTGGCGCTGCCTTGCTAGGCGACCCTGATGTATTGGTTTTTGATGAGCCTACTAATGGCCTAGACCCTGTAGGAATTGCAGAGATACGAAACTTAATAAAAGATCTTTCGGCAAAAGGTAAAACAATTATTATGGCGAGCCACTTGCTAGACGAAGTGGAAAAAGTTTGTACACATGTAGCCATACTTAAGCAAGGAAATTTATTGGCTTCTGGCAAAGTAAAAGATGTTTTTCAAGAAAACGATATTGTACAATTAGCGGCAAGCGATAATAATAATTTAAAAACTATTTTAGCAAAATTGAATAATTATATTAGGATTGACGAGTTGAATGCTGTAATAGAGTTATCGTACAATGCAGGCACAGCAAACCTTTCAGCCATTAATAAATTTTGTTTTGATAATGGCGTTGTGCTTTCTCATTTACAATTGAAGAAAAGCAATTTTGAATCTAAATTTTTAGAACTAACCAATTAATTAAATTACGATG
>JAYTGY010000247.1:0-9754 GCA_043733065.1 Ferruginibacter sp. | reverse complement strand
AGAAGGCGAAATGATTTTAAATATTGCCAAAGACGAAAGTTTTGAATTTGTATCTGTAGAACATTTAGGAAGCATTACTACCAACGATACAACTTTAGATGATCATATTGCAAAAGTTATAGCACATAAATTTGTAGATGTAAAAGCCATTGCAGCATCCAATTTAAATATTGTTGTTGATGTGGTAAATAGTACAGGTGCTATTGCTGTTCCTGCATTGCTTGATAAATTGGGTGTAAAAAATTATACAATCATTCATGGAGAAATAACTGGCGACTTTGCACACAACCCCGAGCCATTGCCCGAAAACCTTACAGACCTTAGCCGTGAAGTTGTAAAGCTAAAAGCAGATATTGGAATAGCTGTAGATCCTGATGTGGATAGGCTTTGTTTTGTATGCGAAGATGGCAGTATGTTTGGCGAAGAATATACATTGGTAGCCGTAGCAGATTACATGCTAGGCTTACAAAAAGGAAATAGCGTAAGCAATATGAGTAGCACGCAAGCACTAAGAGATGTAACCATAAAACATGGCGGAGAATATTTTGCAAGCGCAGTAGGAGAGGTTAATGTAGTAAATAAAATGAAAGCAAGAAATGCAGTTATAGGTGGAGAAGGAAACGGAGGAATTATTGTTCCCGATTTGCATTATGGTCGTGATGCATTAATTGGCATAGCACTTTTTCTGACACATTTGGTAAAAAGTAAAAAGAGTGTGCGTCAATTGAGAAATACTTATCCAGATTATTTTATGAGCAAAAATAAAATAACATTGGATAATGGTGTGGATACAAAAAAAATATTTGCAGCAATAAAAGATAAATATAAGAACCAACCTATTAATGATGAAGACGGGTTGAAAATAGAATTTGAAAACGATTGGGTACAATTGCGTACAAGCAATACCGAACCCATCATTCGCATTTATGCAGAAAGTAATTTAGAAACCACTGCAGATAATATTGCAAAAAGATTGATGAAGGATATACAGGAAGCTATGTAATGAATAATTAATAATTATATAAAGAATAATCTTTTCAAAGCTAACTGTATTCAGAAAATAAAGTAGTACAAAGCCCAACGGAATCTTAAATCTTAATTCTCAATTCTTAAATCCCACATGGAAAGAATCTACTTCGATAACGCAGCCACCACATCACTAGAGCCAAAAGTGTTAGAAGCCATGATGCCATATTTGTCAGACAAGTTTGGTAATCCATCGTCTATTTATTCTTATGGCAGAGAAACAAGAATGGCCATAGAAACTGCACGTAAATCGGTAGCAAAATTATTGAATGCAAACCCTGCTGAAATATTTTTTACGAGTGGTGGAACTGAGAGTAGCAACATGGCTATACAAGCTGCTGTAAGCGATTTAGGGTGTAAGCATATTATTACATCAGTTATAGAGCACCATGCAGTTTCACATACCGTAGAGCATTTAAACAATATAGATGCAGTAACAGTAAGCTATGTAAAGTTATTGCCAGATGGGCATGTAGATATTGAGGATTTAGAAAAACTATTAGCTGCATCAGCAGAAAAAACTTTGGTAACACTCATGCATGCCAATAACGAAATTGGAAATATACTGGACTTACATGCTGTAGGTAATTTATGCAAATTATACAACGCCATTTTTCATAGCGATACGGTTCAAACAGTTGGGCATTTCCCATTAGATTTAAGAAACACACCGGTACATTTTATTACTGGGGCAGCGCATAAATTTCATGGTCCCAAAGGTGTGGGGCTTATTTACATAAACGAAAATGTACGCATAAAACCCTTTGTACATGGGGGCGGACAGGAGCGCAACATGCGTGCAGGTACCGAAAATATTTATGGGATTGTAGGTTTTGCAAAAGCACTCGAATTGGCTACAGCAAATTATGAAACAGATAGCGCATACATCGGCACACTTAAATATTACATGCACGAGCAATTAAAAAAACATATACCAGGTGTTGGTTTTAATGGCGATACTTTAGGCAATAGTTTATATACTGTACTTAGTGCAAGTTTTCCAAAAACAGAAAAATCAGAAATGATTTTATTTAATTTAGATATCAATCATATTTGTGCAAGTGGTGGTAGTGCATGCACAAGCGGCGCAGACCAAGGCAGTCATGTTATTCGTGCCATCAACAATAATCCAAACCAACTAACGGTACGTTTTAGTTTTTGCAAACATAATACAAAGGTAGAGGTGGATGCAGTTGTGGATAGGTTAAAAGGTCTTCTGTAGGAATTCGCCTATGGCGAATTCTTTTTTCAATTTGCCGAAGGCAAATTCATTTATTTGCCTTCGGCAAATACCAAACGTATTCGCCATAGGCGAATACCTACGAGAGCAACTAATATGCACATTTAAAAAATGTACAAAACACACAAACAATACCGCCTCCCAAATTTTGATTATTCAGCCAATGGATATTATTTCATAACCATTTGTACCAAAGATAGAGAACATCATTTTGGAAAAATTGAAAATCAAAAAATGTATCTTTCTACAATAGGCGAATTTGTTCAAACTAATATTCTACAATTTTGCCCATGCGATAATATCGCAAACCCATATAAAGACAACCCATTTTCTATTAGTAAAGCGGATACTATCTTTGGTATTACGGAATGGGAAATACTTCCTAATCACATTCACTTAATTGTGGAGATAATAAACAATACAATAAAAGAATCTATATCAGTAAATGGGTTAGCACCACTTACAAAAGGTTCTGTAAGTTTATTTATCAATCATTTTAAAGGTCACATTACAAAACTTTGCAACAAAAATGGAATCGCAGATTTTAAATGGCAGAGCAGATTCCATGATAGGATTATAAGAGATGTTAATGAGTATAATAACATAGCGGCATTTATAAATTCAAATGTTATAAATTGGGAGGAAGATGATCTACTGCAGGAATTCGCCTGTGGCGAATTCTGTTTTGAATTCGCCGCAGGCGAATTCCTACATTCACCTTTGGTGAATCAAATCGTATTCGCCACAGGCGAATACCTACAAATACCCCAACCCATCTGTAATTTCCTTCGGCAATTTTGGCAATTTTCTCCTATCTGTAAGAAAACTATTCAACTGCGAAATTTCTTTAAAAATATAATGCTTATCCATAGCGCCTTGTAGGTAACCTGCACCTGTGCTGCCTCCTGTGCCTATTCGTGTGCCAATCATACGACGCACCATGTTAATGTGTCTATAGCGCCAATTGCCCAATTGGTTGTCTATTTCTAATAATGTATCTAGCAATTGAAAAGGCAATTCCAACATTGGGTAACCTCTATAAATCATAATAAACAATGCCGATCGACATGCTTCTGTTGTCAAAGAACGTTCTACATTTTCTGTATCTGTAAAAAATAATTTTCTAAAATGTTCTATGTTTATTTTCTCGGCATCTGCTAAACCTGCTGCATAAATATTTTCATAATCTTTCCAAAAAGGATGAATATTGTTTATTGGATGTACCGTTTCTTCAGTAGAAGATGGGATGTAATTTTTCCAATAATCCTCATCTTTAAAAAACGGCATTCTTTCGAGCCATTTATTTACCAATGCTAAAATGGTATTGCCAGCTTCTGCATCTTTTATAATATCAATATCTTTTTGTTGCAATTGAGAGGTATAATAATTTTGCCCATGCCTTTGTTCAAATTTTAAACCCAATTTAGCTTCTATTATTTTAAACTGATAACTCTGAAAACCCGATGCAGGGCGAAGCATATCTCTAAAATCTAAAAAATCTAAAGGCGTCATAGTTTCAATAATATCTATTTGCTGCACCAATACTTTTAATATCGTAACCACTCTTTGCAAACGATGCA
The DNA here is from genome assembly GCA_043733065.1 of Ferruginibacter sp. Classification (GTDB taxonomy): domain Bacteria; phylum Bacteroidota; class Bacteroidia; order Chitinophagales; family Chitinophagaceae; genus Ferruginibacter. The sequence goes on along the minus strand of JAYTGY010000247.1, from coordinate 5,908 downwards.
CTACGGTTTGCAACTCTGCAGAGTTATCATCCATAGATGCTTTTCCCATTATTGCTGTAACGGAGTTTACTTCAAACAAAATTTGCTTAAACCAAAGTTCATACGCTTGGTGAATGATGATGAAAAGCATTTCATCGTGTGCAGGCTCTTTGCCTTCATTAAAACTTATCGGATGCTGCGCATCTATTATTTTATCGAGTGCTAAATAATCGGAGTAGTAAACAGAAGACATTTTTTAATGAATAATTAATAGTGAATAATTAATAACGCTTTAGAATCAAAGCTAGTTATAATTTTCTATCATTAAAAAAATCTAAATAAATAATTGTAGTAATTAAGATTTTTCAAAAAAAGGAATAAAGTCTAATGAGAAAGAAATTTTAAATCTTAATTACCAAATCAACGAATCAAAATAGTAGTCCCCCTCTCCACCACATGTTTGTTACTTTCCAAATTTATGTAATCTAGGGTCCACACAAATGTACCAGCATCTTGTGGTATGCCTTTAAATTTCCCATTCCATTTTTGCTGCCAATCATTTGAATAAAAAACCCTTTGGCCAAAACGATTGTAAACACTAAAACTAAGGTTGCTACTTTTGTATGCTTTTAACGGATATAGAAAATCATTTTTGCCATCGCCATTTGGTGTAAATGCAGAAGGCACTGCAATAAAACATGTAAAAAGAACTTTTACATTTCTATATGTAGTATCATTACAACCAAAACTGTTTGTAATAATTAGTCGTGGTCTTGCATCATAATCTGTACTTAATAATGGTACAAAAGTTTGAGGCGTAGGATCTTTTAGGTTAGTTGTATTTCCATTCCCAAATGTCCATTCGTAAGCCAAATTTTTTCCAGCAGAATTATTTTTAAAAGCTGCGGGTTTATTTGGACAAATAATATCTGTCACATCAAAATCGGCTTTTAAATAATTTTCAAAAATAATTTGCTTTGTTGTAGTATCGCTACAAACGCCATTGCTTACAATAAGTGTTGTGGTCTTTGGTTCAAAATTAGTGTAAGTAATTATAGGGTTTTGTAAATTACTATTTGGCGCAGAACCAAAACTCCAAAACCAACTGTTAACTGTGTTTGCGCCATTATGAAAATAATTGACCGTATTTAATTTACAAGTATAATTTATCGTTTCAGTAAAATTTGCATTCACCGTATCTTTTATTACAAATGCTACATCATCTGGCAAAGCTGTTTGTACATAGCACTCATCTATTAATGTGTTACCATCTGTTCCTACTTTTAAGTTTACAAAAAAGTTGCCTGCTACTTGCAGTGGTGCAGCTAATTTCAAAACAATTTTATTACTTCCTCCTCGCACACAATTTGCAGTAGCCCCAACAATGGTTACAGGATATGGACCAGTAATATTAAAATCACTTCCGCTAGGTTCAATACTATTACAGTTTATATTTTTCTTAAAAACCAATACTAAACTATCTGGTGCACATGTTGGTTTTGTGAGGCTGTCCATTTTTGTTGGCAAAAGCGGATAGACTGTAAATTGTGATTGCTCATTTACCGGTAAAAATTTATCGCAATTATCTGAAATAGTATTTGCATCAGTACCAACTTTCATACGTAAAGTATAAGTGCCAGGGGGCAAACCAGCACTTAAAAATACAGACGCAGAATCAAAATCGAAACCAATAGCACACTCATCTGCTATTGCAGAAATAGGTTGTAGTATTGCGCCACTGCCCGTTATAACTTCAAAGTCAGATCCATCAGCAGAAAGCGTATTGCATTTCATTCTTTTATTAGTTTTAATACGTATCTCTGTTCCATCACACGGAGCTTTAGCCGAAATTAATTTTGGATCTAATGGGTCAGTAATAATTGATGTAACTGCAGATCCGCCACCAAACGAAAGGGTATATCCACTTTGCGAATCAGTAAAATGGCTAATGAGTAAAATATAATTATGCCCAACAATAATGGTTGGTAAAGCTGCAAAAGAATTTGCATTGTCAGAAGGATTAGACGCACATTGAATAAAATTTACACCATTTGATGATGTGCCCGTGGCGCCAAAAGTACCGGCCCAATTGCCCGATACAATTATATTTGGATTGGTGTAAACTTGATTTGGATCTATACCTGTCACATCATATAGTTGCCAATCATAATCATCTCCAAGGTTATTTGGGGTAAGTAAAAAACCAAACGTTCCAGTTTGGTAGCAAGTAAATTTATACCAGAATGGATTTTTATTTTCGTAGTTAGCATTACCAGATCCGCTACAGCCCGGTACAAAAAGAGGATTAGAACTGCAAATAGGAACTGTTTGTTGATTATAATTTACAATGCCACATACAGGAAATGCAGTGGAAGGATTTTGCCCTAAGGCTGTACATTGTGCACCTACTCTAGTTGCAAACAAAACAACAATAAAAAACAAAAAAGTAAACTTACACTTCATAGCATGTAAAGATATTTTAAAAAGAGCCGCTATATCAAAAAATAGCTGCTTTCACTTGTTAAAGATTGCAGAAAAAATATAATGTTCGTATCAAACAAAATCTTACACCTGCCTGCCGGCAGGCAGTTCAAAAATCTTAAATCAGAAATCATTTCACCTTCCCCTTTATCTCTTGCAATTTCAACAATGCCTCCACAGGTGTTAATCTATTTATATCTACCGTTTCTAAAATCGTTCTTATTTCTTCAAAAGTAATAGAGTGTGCATCAAAAATATTTAATTGCATTTTTGGCATACCAATCTCTTTCATTTTTTCTTTTAAGTCCGGCGTATGTGCTGTACCTTTTTCGTATTCGCCTTCATTCTTTTTTTCTAACTCCAATAAAATTTCGTTTGCTCTATCAATCAAGCTCGGCGGCATGCCTGCCATACGTGCCACATGAATACCAAAGCTATGCGTACTGCCACCTGGTGCCAACTTACGCAAGAAAATTATTTTATTACCCACTTCTTTATTGGTGATGTGGTAATTTTTTATACGTCCAAATTTATTTTCCAACTCATTCAACTCATGATAATGTGTAGCAAACAATGTTTTTGGTGCATGCACACTTTGGTGAATAAACTCTGCAATGCTCCATGCTATAGAAATACCATCGTAGGTAGAGGTTCCTCTACCAATCTCATCCAACAAAATCAAACTTCGTGCCGTAAGATTATTGATGATACTTGCTGTTTCGTTCATCTCCACCATAAATGTACTCTCACCGCCACTAATATTATCCGATGCACCAACCCTTGTAAATATTTTATCTGTCAATGGAATTTTTGCTGCCGATGCAGGTACAAAACTTCCCATATGCGCCATCAACGTAATGAGTGCCGTTTGTCTGAGTATTGCACTCTTACCACTCATGTTTGGTCCGGTAAGAATAATGAGTTGGTTGGTTTGGTTGTCTAAAAAAATATCGTTGCTGATGTACGATTCTCCTTGTGGTATGTTTCGTTCAATAACAGGATGTCTGCTATCTTTCAAATCCATTTCAAAACCATCGTGCAACAAAGGTTTTTTATAACTGTATTGCAAAGCATTGTTGGCAAAGCAACACAAATTATCCAGCACCGCCATCACATGCCCATTCACTTGCATGGGTGCTATGTAGTCTTGCAATTCATTTAATAACTCTTGAAAAATTTGTTGCTCTATTGCATAAATTTTATCCTCAGCGCCAATTATTTTTTCTTCATACACTTTTAACTCAGGCGTAATGTAACGCTCCGCATTGGCGAGCGTTTGCTTACGTATCCATGTATCGGGCACTTTTGGTTTGTGTAAGTTGGTTACTTCTAGGTAATAACCAAATACATTATTAAAACTAATTTTTAAAGAAGAAATACCTGTAGCTAGTGCTTCTTTTTGTTGCAATTCCAGCAAATAATTTTTACCACCGCTGGCAATATTTCTCAGTTCATCCAATTCTTCATGTATGCCTGTAGCTATGAGCCCGCCTTTGTTTGCAGCAGCAGGAGGCGCTTCTATAATCTCTTTTAAAATTTTATTTAAAATATATTCGCAACTATTTAAACTATCGCCCAATCGTTTTAAATATTCATTGCTGCTTGCTTCGCAAATTATTTTTATAGCAGCCGTTTGTTGCAATCCTTTTGCTACTTGCAACACTTCTCTTGGATTTATTTTTTTTAGCGGCACTTTTGCAGCAAGCCGTTCTACATCGCCAGCTTGTTTAATATGCTTGGTAATATTGTTACGAGTATCCGTTTCTTTTATAAAAAATTCAACAGCATTCAGTCTTTCATTTATTCGTGAAAGTTCATTCAATGGCATCAACATCCAACGCTTCATCAACCTTGCACCCATGGGCGATACTGTATTATTGAGTGTTTTAAACAAACTGCTGTTTTCATTTGGCCCAAGCAATTCGAGGTTACGAATCGTAAACCTGTCCATCCACAAATGCTCTTCTTTGTTTATCCGTTGCAACGAAGTAATGTGTTGCAAATTTGGATGCTCTGTATCTTTTAAATAATGCAAAATAGCACCCGCAGCAATAATACCCGCCGCCATACCATCTGTACCAAAACCTTTCAAACTATGTGTACCAAAGTGTTTCAGTAAAATCTCATTGGCATACACATCCGCAAAAATCCATTCATCTAGCGTGTAAGTAAAAAACGAATTGCCAAATGTTTCTTTAAAATATTTTTGTTTGTTGCGTTGAAAAATAACTTCCGCAGGTTGCAAACTTTGCAATAATTTATCCGCATATTCTTTATCGCCTTCGGCAATAAAAAACTCTCCAGTAGAAATATCTAAAAATGCAATCCCAATTTTTTCATCAGTAATATGCAGCGATGCTAAAAAATTATTGCTGTTGTGCTCCAGCAATTTATCGCTCGTAGCCACGCCAGGCGTTACCAATTCTGTTACGCCACGTTTTACAATTCCTTTCGCCGCTTTTGGGTCTTCCAGTTGGTCGCAAATAGCCACACGATAACCCGCCTTTACCAGCTTGTGCAAATACGTATCCAGCGCATGATGCGGAAACCCTGCTAACTGCGAAGAATTTTCATCGCCATTATTTCGCTTCGTCAACGTTATGCCCAGCACCTGCGACGTAATCACCGCATCTTGCCCAAATGTTTCATAAAAATCGCCCACCCTAAACAGCAAAATCGCATCAGGGTATTTAGCCTTGATGGCATTGTGTTGTTGCATTAAAGGAGTTTCTGTACCTGCTTTTGCCATGGCGACAAAAATATAGCATTTGTACTTGTTAAGCCATTAGTTTATAAACAGTTTATCCATACAATTTACTATCGTAAATTTTTATTGGTGGTTTATGGGCTGAAGTACCTTGATTTGACTTTATTGGCGACGCTCCGTTCAACATTTGTTCGCTATTTAGCTTTTATTATGCAATAGATTGTGCAATAGATAAAGTATTCCACAGAGATGACATCTTTTTAAAAGATATCATCTCTTACCGCTAGCCTCGGCGGGGTTTTCGCAAGTAGTCACTAAAAATTATAACGAAACTTTGTTGCGAAACCCCGACGCATGAATAAGATTAAAATTTTACGAAACCTATGCTTTCCTTCTTGAAATAAAATATAAATAGCAGCCTTAATTTTATATTGAAGGTTGGGTTTGTAAATAGTAGAAGTTCTTTTCTCTATCGGGGTTTCACCGATTGTAGTTTTTATATTTTGAGGTTTATGCTGGTGAATACCCCGCTGAGACAAAAAAACTCCACTCATTTTGCGAAGCAAAATCCTTTGTGCCTTAGCGGCTTTGTGGCAATTCTCTTTTTTTTGCAAAGCAATGAATTATTGCTTCAAAGTAAATTTCCAAAACCCATATTAACATAATCTTGCAAAACTTATTTAAACCTTTATCTAACAAGTTTGTCTTATGCCTATATTTGCACGTCGAAAAAAACTAATA
>JAYTGY010000246.1:0-1927 GCA_043733065.1 Ferruginibacter sp. | reverse complement strand
AGGCCGAGCATAGAGAAAGTGCAAGATGCACCAATAAATAAAGAAGCAAAACCTTAATGTTTTTTATAAAAAATATTTACAAGCCATCGTTTAAATATGATGGCTTTTTATTTGTATTATGCTTAATAAAAATGCACAAGGTGTATCTTTGTATTTCTTCGTAGAAATGCTTTTTATGCGTTTCTTCTAAATAATTTTATAGTGAATAAAAAAGCTTTTCTTGCCCTTACCCTTGCCATAATGTTGCCAATGACTGGTTACTTATTGGTAAAATTTTTTAGTAAAGATGCGGTGCATATGCCTCGTAGATATTTTTACGATAGCGTACAAACCATTGAAAAAAATGGAAAGAAAATAGACGATACCATTTGGCATCAGGTAAAAAATATACAGTTCACCAATCAGCTGGGTAAAAAAGTTTCGCTGGATGATTTGAAAGGAAAAATAATTGTTGTAGATTTTTTCTTTACGAGTTGCCCGAGTATTTGCCCTGGGCTTGCACGCAATATGAAGCGCTTGCAAGATTCGTATAAACAAAATGATACCATTGTACAATTTATATCGGTTAGTATAGACCCTGAAACCGATAGTGTGCCCAAGCTGCGTGCCTTTGCAGATAGATACCATGCCAACCACGATAGTTGGTGGTTTGTAACTGGCAATAAAAAAGAGATTTATGATTTTGCATTAAAAGAAATAAAAGCAAGCGTGGCAGATGTAGGTGTTGATACCGCATTTGTACATACCGAAAATTTTTTCTTGCTAGATACCAATAGAATTGTACGTGGATGGTATAATGGTTTTGATACTGCCAAGCTTGCGCAACTTGCAAAAGATATACCAACGGTAATGTTGGAAAGAAATAAAAAAGCACCATCGGTATTTAGAGATTTTATACCCATACTGCCTGTAATATTTGTTGCCATTGGTATATTGATGCTAGCCATGGCTTTGCTTAACAAAAATAGAAAACAAAAACTACCGTATTAATGTTACAACCATATTTTAAAAAAAACGATAGCAAGGCGAAGAAATTTATTTGGACAGTTTCTATAATTGTATTTCTTGCTGTGATATTAATGAGTAAGTATAAACTTAATGTGGCATTGCCTTTTAACCCACATATTTTTGCTAACATAAATGCTGTAATAAATACTTTAGTGGCTGTATTATTAATTGCAGGATTGATAACCGTAAAAAGTAAAAATTATTTGTTGCATAAAAGAATAATGCTAACAGCAATATTGCTTTCTGTACTTTTTTTAGTGAGTTATATTTGCCATCACTTAATGGCTGGCGAAACAAAATATGGAGATATTAACGGCGACGGTGTGCTAGGGTTTGATGAAAAAATGATGGCGGGTAGTACAAGATTTGGTTATTATATTTTATTGGGTTTGCATATTCCTCTTGCAGCCATTATACTTCCATTTATTTTATTTACGGCTTATCGTGCGCTTACTGGCGAGTATGAAAAACATAAAAAGCTCGTGCGCATTACTTGGCCTGTGTGGTTTTTTGTAGCTGTGAGTGGGGTTGTTGTTTATTGGATGATTAGTCCGTTTTATGGGTAAATTTTTTTTGACAAATTCACTCTGATTCTTATCTCTGCGAAAACTCCGCAAACTCTTTATCTCTGCGTTAAAAAAAACCGTAACTACCCAAAAGCAAGCCCCCATTTCTTCACAAGGGGCTGCGGCGTGAGCTGCTTTGTAGCTCTCTGCCTTTGGCGAGAGTAAAAACGAAAACCTTTTGCAAGCTGCGGCGAAGCCGCAGCTTGCAAAAGCAAAAAAAATATTTTTTGCGAGCACTACAATTGTTGTTGGTACGCTTGGCTACTTACCAGCGCTGCATACCAACAACGGCAGCCCTAAGATGGTCCAACGGCGAATTAGGAAGCATTAAACACATGCCAACAAAGGCTAAA
>JAYTGY010000245.1:0-2311 GCA_043733065.1 Ferruginibacter sp. | reverse complement strand
TCTATATTTATTTTCTTTATCGTATCATCAATAAAAACACCAAAAGATACAACCAAAGAATATCTACAAAATGCCAATACGTACTCATCAATTCTACTGGCACTGCACTATAATTTCTTGTTTTTCTACTAAACGCCATTAAGCTCATTACAATAAGCGCTATTACACCACCAATTACATGCACTGCATGCAAACCAACAATCACATACAAAAAAGAATACGAAACATTTCCTTGCAATGTAATTCCCTTTGCCCACAATTGCCGAAACCCTACTACCTGCAATACAATAAACAAAGCGCCCAAAATCATCGTAGCTACCATCAGCATTCTATACTTGCTCATGGCTCTTTCTTTAAAAGATCTTAGTGCTTGCATTATTGTAAAACTGCTCAGCAATATCACCACCGTACTATACCAAAATGCAATAGGCAAATTAAATGTTTGCCAATTAGCCTGATTTCGTTTTACAATGTAAGCGCTCGTAAGCCCTGCAAACATCATCAATATACTTCCTATTGCCACCCACAAGGTAAATTTATGCGGATGCAATTTTTGTTTTTTTTCCATTACCACTTTAGTATTGAGTATTTAGTATTGAGTACTTAGATTGCTCTCTACTAAACCAAACTTATTTTCTTTTTCAATTATTCAAATATCTTTTTACAAAAATCTTTTCTTTTTTTTGTCCGAACAAAGAAGCAGCTTCAGGCAACATTCCCTACACCTGTGTAGGGATGTCACTCACTTCATCGGCATACCATTTTTCATCTTTTATCGAAGCGTAAAGAGAACTCATAAAACAAATCTTCTTATCATTTTCTCAACTACAATTTGTCTTCTTGCTATTTGAAATTTGCACATCTGCACATTTTCTCATTTTTACATTTGCACCTTATCTGCCCACAATGCCAAAAACACAATCATCAAATAAAAATAAGAACTGAACATTACTTTCCTTGCTGCTGGCTTATCCATTTTCAAAAAAAGTAAAATGCTTGTATAAACCATCCACACATTACAAGCTAGCACTATCCACATACTTATTTGTCCACTCAAATGATAATAGTATGGCATTATGCCAATTGGTATCATCATGGCACTGTACATTATTGTTTGCAGCGCCGTAAATTTTGTTGGTCCTTTATCGCTTGGCAATAATTTAAACCCTGCTTTGGTATAATCTTCGTGCGCCAACCAAGCAATAGCCCAAAAATGTGGGAACTGCCATAAAAATTGAATACCAAATAATACCCAACCGCCTACACTAAAATTATCGGTAGCTGCTACCCAACCAATCAAACAAGGCAATGCGCCAGGTATTGCACCCACCAATACTGCTATCGAATTTATTTTTTTTAAAGGCGTATAAATAAACCCATAAATAAATAAACTTGCCAGCCCTACCATTGCACTGCTAAAATTAAAAAAATACCACATCATGCCTACACCAATAATGCCAGTAATGGCTGCAAAAATATAACCTTCGGTTACACTCATGCGTCCACTTGCAATAGGGCGCTTAGCTGTACGAGCCATCAATGCGTCGGTATCTTTTTCCAATGCTTGGTTAATAGTATTGGCACTGCCAGTAATACACAACCCTGCTACAAAAAGTAAAAGAACTAATATTAACGGATGATAGACAAATCCTGCTTTTTCATACGGTGCAATTAAAAAACAAACTACCGTGCTAAACACTACCATAAAACTCAATGTGAATTTTATCAACTGAAAATAATCCTTCACTTTGCTTGCCAATGCAAAAGATTTCGATCCAGCTATAGTTGTATTTTCTTCCATGTTATTGTAAAATCCAAAACCAATTTATTCATTTGCACTTTGCCTTCTTTGCACATTTGCATATTTTCCCATTTGCACATTGCTTAGTGTTTCTCCTCATCATCTCCAATCGGCACATCTTGTGCAATAAAATCTTCTCCATTTTTTCCTTCTCTTGCATAGTCATAAGGCCAACGATGTACTTCTGGTATTTCTCCAGGCCAGTTACCATGTCCCGGACGTAGTGGTGTTGTCCACTCCAATGTAGTAGCACCCCAAGGATTTAATGTAGTTACTTTTCTTCCTTTCCAAATGCTATAAAAAAAGTTGATTACAAATAACAATTGTGCAGCAAATACAATCAATGCTACAAAACTTATAAATTCATTTAAGCCGCCAAACATTTTAAACGATTCCCAATTTTGGTAATCGTAATAACGACGAGGCATACCAGCCAAACCTTCGTAATGCATTGGCCAAAAAATACAATATGCACCTACAATAGTTATCCAAAAATGAATATAGGCCAAT
>JAYTGY010000244.1:0-5324 GCA_043733065.1 Ferruginibacter sp. | reverse complement strand
AATAAATTTAATTTCGAAAAATTAGTAGAAGTAACAAAAATTGTTACCCGCAATTTGAATAAAGTTATAGATGGCAATTACTATCCAATACCTGAAACAAAAAGAAGCAACGAGCGCCATCGCCCAATTGGCTTAGGTGTGCAAGGTTTGGCAGATGTGTTTATGATGCTTGGCTTGCCATTTGAAAGCGATATGGCTAAGTTGCTCAACAAAAATATTTTTGAAACAATATATTTTGCAGCCATGACATCTAGTTGTGAGTTGGCAAAAAAAGATGGCGCTTACGAAACATTTAAAGGGTCGCCTTTAAGCGAAGGTAAATTTCAATTTGATTTGTGGAATGTAGCACCAAGTGAGCGTTATGATTGGGATGCGCTTCGTGCAGAAGTAATGGAACATGGAGTAAGAAACTCTTTATTGCTTGCGCCAATGCCTACTGCATCTACTTCTCAAATATTGGGAAACAACGAATGTTTTGAACCATACACTTCTAATATTTATAATCGTAGAGTATTGAGTGGAGAGTTTGCGGTAGTAAACAAACATTTATTGAAAGACCTTGGAAAATTAAATTTGTGGAACGATAACATGAAGCAACGCATTATTGCTGCCAATGGATCGGTACAAAATATTGAAGAAATACCAGCAGACTTAAAAGAGATTTATAAAACCGTTTGGGAAATAAAGCAAAAGAATTTAATTGATATGTCTGCCGATAGAGGTGCATACATTTGCCAATCGCAATCATTAAATCTATTTGTAGAGCAACCAAATTATGCAAAACTTTCTTCTATGCATTTTTACACATGGAAAAAAGGATTGAAAACTGGTATGTATTACTTGCGTACAAAAGCCGCAGCAGATGCTATTAAATTTACGGTAGATGCTGATGTACTAAACCAAACCAAAGACGAAGCAGCCGCTCAAATAACATGCTCATTAGATAATCCAGATGCATGTGAAGCGTGTGGTTCTTAAGACCAAACTAATTGCTTATGGAAAAGCCCTCACGGATGTTGAGGGCTTTTTTTATGGGGTAATATTTTTAATTCCATTACTTTTTCAACGTCCCATTCCACACTTTCTTCCCTTGCATTTTTCTTACAAAATACATGAGCCCAACAAATATAAAAAAGAATGGACCTGCAAAACCGAGGATACCAATCCATCTGCCGCCATAAAATTGTTCCATTGGGCGTTTCAATCTTTCTGCAATAATGTACATGCTTGGCACCATTATTAGCGTAAGAAAAAATGCAAATATTAATCCGAAAATAATTGTCCAACTGAGTGGCCCCCAGAAAACAACGCTATCTCCCCCAAAGAAAATGTGTGGATTTAAATGCTGGAAAAAACTAACGAAATTAATATTGAACCCAACAGCCAATGGCAACAAACCAAGCATGGTAGCCAATGCCGTAAGCAATACCGGAATGATACGAATTTTACCCGCTTGTATAGCAGCCTCACGCATTCGTACACCACGCCCACGAAGTTCATCGGTAAATTCTATTAATAAAATTCCGTTTTTTATTACAATACCTGCAAGCCCAATTATACCAACGCCCAACATAATTGTTGCTATCGTCATACCAGTAAATGCATAACCCAACAATACTCCAATAATAGAAAAGAAGATTTCTGTAAGTACAATAAATGGTTTGCTCACTGCATTAAATTGTAACACTAGTATTAAAAAGATTAATCCTAAAGCCATAAGCAGTGCCTTGCCTAAAAATGCTTGCGTTTCTTTTTCTTGCTCACTTTGCCCCGATTGACGAATGGTGATAGATGAAGGGACTTTAGAAATGGTTTTAAATTCATCTATTTTTTCTGCTAATGCAGCATTTATACTGGCTACCATCGATGGGTCTAGCACATTGGATTGTAGCTGTATGGTACGTTTTACATTTTTACGAGCAATAGCGCCAGTAGTGCTGGTATAATCTACTGTTGCAATAGCGCTAACTGGTATCGATTTTATACCCATCGTATTCATGTCCATAAACGTAATACGCATGTTCAATAAGTCGGTAATATTATTTCGCATTAAGTCCGATGTTCTTAATTGAATTTTATATTCATCCTCTCCTTCTTTTAGTTTGCTTATTTCTTTTCCAAAAACAGCAGTACGCAATTCCATTCCTATTTGTCCAGTACTCAAGCCTTGTGCCATGGCTTTTTCTCTATCAATGTTTACGGTTATTTCTGGGCTTTTTAAATCTACATTTGTATGCAAATTTTCAATACCTTTTATCGGATTATTATCCAAATAAATAGAAAGTTTTGTAGCCACTTTTGCAATTTCATCATATTCATCTCCCACAATTTCTATATTTACTGGTGGGTCTGTTGGCGGGCCACCATCTTCTTGTCCTACTTCTATACTTGCGCCTGGTATGCCTTTCATTTGACTGCGTATCTCTTCCAAAAATGGTTTTGTTTTTTTGCCATCACGCTTTTCATATTCTACAAATGATACTTGTATGCGCCCAAGATTTGGTTGTACACTTCTATTATTATCTCTAGGATTGTTGGCACTGTTTGCTACGTTTGCAATTACACTTTCTACAATTCCACCTGGTTGCCCAGGTAATTCTTTTGCTAAAACTTTTTGTACTCTAGTTTCTAATATATGTGTAATGCTATCTGTTTTTCTAACTGCAGTACCCACAGGCATTTTTAAATACACATAAATAAAATTAGGGTCGCCGCTTGGAAAAAATGTCGATTTGTTTCCTCTTGCCATAAGTAATACTACAGATATTGGAAACAATAAAAACAAACTTACCAATGCCCATGCTGGTCTTGTGCCTTGCAAAACCCATCTTAAAAGCTTTTCATATTTACTCATTAACGATGGTAAAATTCTATCTTGAAATGTATGTATGATTCCTCTAAAAACATATCTGTTTATGATAGACAACAATGCCATAAAAAATAAAAAATTACCAGTGCCATGCAACCCAAAAACATGTGCAACTAATCCAAAACCTAGTGCCGCCCAAAACCACCACTTTTTAAACAACAAAGATTTTTCTTCATCAAATTCTTTTCCTTCGGGCTTCATAAACGAAACGGCAAACACTGGGTTGAATACAAATGCAACAATAAGAGATGCCGCTAAAGTAAGTATGAGCATGGTTGGTAGATAAATCATAAACTTACCTATAATACCTTTCCAAAATAGCAACGGAAAAAATGGCGCAAGCGTAGTAGCCGTACCTGCAAGCACAGGAATAAAAATTTCGCCTGCTGCTTCTTTTGCACTTTTTACAATACTTACTTTACCATTGTGATAAATACGATGCGTGTTTTCTATTACAACAATTGCATCATCCACAATAATACCAAGCCCAAAAAGCAGGGCAAAAAGTACAATAAAATTTAGTGTAATTGGTGTGCCAATAATAAAGTTGCCCAATGGTAAAAACATGAAGGCAACAAAAATACTTAGCGGTACACTTAGTGCTACAAAAAATGCATTGGTAACACCCATAAAAAACATCAATACCAATAATACTAATACAAAACCAATAACAATAGTGTTTACCAAATCATTAAATGATGTAGCTGTTGTTTTACTTTGATCTCCGGTAATTACAACATTCAAATTATCTGGAAGCTCTTTGTTTTTCTTCATGCTCTCCACAATATCTTTCACTTTGCCAGCTGCTACAATTAAGTTTTCGCCAGCACGTTTTACAATGTTTAATGTAACCACATTTTTACCATCTAAGCGAGCATAACTTTCTTTTTGCTTTATAGTATCTTTCAATTCGGCAATATCCCTAAGGTAAAGCGATGCGCCACGAGAACTACTGCGTACGATAATATTTTGTAAATCTAATGCGCTCGTAAATTGTCCTTTTACTTTTATAGTACGCTTCATATCGTCCACTTCTATCAACCCACCTGTTACATCGTGGTTTTCTCTACTTACAGCATTTTCAATATCCGAAAAAGAAATACTAGCAGCTTGCATTTTGTAAGGGTCAGCATTTATTTGTATTTCACGCTCTGGGGCACCTACAATTTGTGCACGAGTAAGTTCGCTTAATTGCTCAAATCTATCTTGCAATTTTTCTGCGTACTCTTTTAGTTTTATGCCATCGTAATCGCCACTTACATTTACAAACATGATGGGCATTTCGGAGAACGCAAATTCTTGTGCATTCGGTTGCGCTGTAAGATCGTTGGGCAATTCTGTTTTAGCTTTATCAATAGCATCTTTTACTTTTAGCTTAGCTAATTCTGTTTTTATATCGCTATCAAATTCTACAATTATCAAACTATAATCTGTTTGCGATGTGCTGGTAATTTTATTTACTTTGGCACCACTAATTCCTTTCAGTTGTTTTTCTATGGGTCTTGTTACAAGGTTTTCAATATCCTTTGGCGAATTGCCTACATATATAGTAGATATGCTTATGGTAGGCATTACAATATCTGGAAATTGCTCTTTGGGTAAAGTATTAAATTGATTTATACCATAAAAAGTAATGAGTGCAGCAATAATATAAATTGCTGTTCTATTATTAACCGCCCAGTTAGTTAAAAAAAATGTTTTTGCTTTTTTTATTCCATCTCCTATTTTACTTTCCATAAAATTCTTTTTAATATTCGTTCAATTATTTTACCTCTGTAACTATGCTTTGCCCTTCGTATAGATTTTGATACCCATCTGTTATTAATTGTTCACCAGAAGATAATCCCGTTTTTATTTCTACACTGCTGCCATACACCTCGCCAATATTTACATTTCTTTTTTGTGCAGTTGCTTTTCCATTGCTCGATTTTGCCAAAACATATACATACTTACCCGCTTCATCTGTTTGTACAACGTTTATTGGAATTACAACAACGTTTGCAGCACTGTAATCCATTATGCGCACCTTTGCAGTTTGGTTTGGTTTTAAACTCGCATCATAAGGTATTTTTATATCGGCCGTAAAACCTCTGTTCACATCTACCGATTGGCTTATTAGAGAAACGGAAGCATTAAACATTTTATTTACATCTGGCACACTCACTTCTGCTGGCGTACCAGTATGTACACGAGCCAAATAATTTTCTGGAATGCTTGTTACCACTTTTAATGATGATGTATTTACAATTTTTATTTGTGGACCCATTGCAGTCATGCCGGTAAACGTTTCACCAATTTTAATATTTACTTGGTCTGCAATACCAGATACATCGCTATACACATTGGCCGTATTCATTTGTTCCATAGCCACATTTATTTGTTGCGATACTGCTTTTACTTGCTCATTTGCTGCTGCCAATTGATTTTCTAAACCTGTTACACTTGTTTTAGCAGT
>JAYTGY010000243.1:0-1923 GCA_043733065.1 Ferruginibacter sp. | reverse complement strand
TGGTGATGCGCTTAGCATTGGAGGCAACCACACCATTCACTTGCTTCGCAGAAATTTTGATGTAAATATTTTATTGTTCAACAATCAAATTTATGGGCTTACCAAAGGACAATATTCACCAACATCCGAAGAAAAAAAAGTAACCAA
The DNA here is from genome assembly GCA_043733065.1 of Ferruginibacter sp. Taxonomy (GTDB): domain Bacteria; phylum Bacteroidota; class Bacteroidia; order Chitinophagales; family Chitinophagaceae; genus Ferruginibacter. The sequence continues at coordinate 1,776 of JAYTGY010000243.1, read as the reverse complement.
AAGTACCCCAATGGGCAGTATAGATCATCCATTTAACCCGCTGGCATTGGCCATGGGTGCAGATGCTAGTTTTATTGCACGCAGTATGGATAGAGATCCAAAACATTTACAAGCCATGTTGCTCCGCTCAGCTGCACACAAGGGTTCATCATTTTTAGAAATTTACCAAAACTGTAATATTTTTAACGATGGTGCTTTCGAAATATTTACCGAAAAAAGTAGCAAGCCCGAAGAGGCATTGTTTTTAGAACAAGGCAAACCATTGGTATTTGGTGCTACACAAAATAAAGGTATAAAGCTAGTAGGGTTTAAACCTGTAATTGTAGAATTAGCCGAAGGTGCAAACACAGATGATTTGTGGATACACGATGAAAAAGATTTTTACAAAGCGCAAATACTCATTCGCATGTTTGACGACCCAACTTTGCAAGGGCATTTACCAAGGCCATTTGGTGTTTTCTTTGAAACAGAGCGTGCTTGCTACGAAGATGTAATGGCTATGCAAATAGAAGAAGCAAAAGCAAAAAGTGGTCCTGGCGATTTAGATAAATTATTGAAGGGAAGGGAGACTTGGACGATTGGGTAAGTTTTAACTTGAGTATTCCAAGAATTTAATTTGAAAAATATTCAATCCTCAACTATCAATGTTCAATATTCAAATACAAAATGCGCAAAAATTTCACTTTGCGCATTTTGTATTTATTGTACAATAATATTTTAAAATCTTTTATATCCATCCAATCCGTGTTATCTCCCGAAAAAATCGGAACAAGCTGTGTTCTACTTTTTACAACAATCCTCTCTTCACTAGCTCTTCCGCTATCTGCACAGCATTTGTAGCAGCGCCTTTGCGCAGGTTATCACTCACTATCCAGCAATTAAGTGTATTGGGTTGTGTTTCATCTCTGCGAATGCGGCCTACAAAAGTATCGTCTTTATCATGTGCTGTAAGCGGCATTGGGTAAACAAAATTTTCGTCATCATTTTTTAAAACAATACCTGGCGCTGCACTTAATATTGATTTTACTTCTTCTATATCAAAATCATTTTCAAATTCAATATTTACACTTTCGCTGTGCCCGCCTACGGTTGGTATTCGTACACAAGTGGCAGTTACTTTTATGTTATCATCGCCCATTATTTTTTTTGTTTCGTGTACCATTTTCATTTCTTCTTTGGTATAACCATTTTCTAAAAACGAATCTATATGTGGTATTGCATTCATATCTATCGGATATTTGTACGCCATTTCTCCTACTACACCATTGCGCTCATTCATTAATTGTGTTACCGCTTTTACGCCAGTACCAGTTACACTTTGGTATGTGCTTACCACTACTCTTTTTATTTTATATTTATCGTGCAATGGTTTTAGCACTACCACCATTTGTATGGTAGAGCAGTTAGGATTGGCAATAATTTTATCGTTTGCTTCTAATTCAGATGCATTCACTTCTGGCACTACTAATTTTTTTGTAGCATCCATACGCCATGCGCTTGAGTTATCAATTACTGTTATACCAGCTTCTGCAAATTTTGGCGCCCATTCTAATGATGTACCGCCACCAGCTGAAAAAATAGCTACAGATGGTTTTGCATCAATAGCATCTTGCATGCTCACAATTTTATATTGTTTACCGCTAAATTTTATTTCTTTCCCGATAGATCTTTCAGATGCTACAGGTATTAATTCTGTAATTGGGAAATTTCGCTCCGCTAATACTTGTAACATTTTTGTACCCACTAAACCAGTGGCGCCAACAACTGCAACTTTCA
>JAYTGY010000242.1:0-3289 GCA_043733065.1 Ferruginibacter sp. | reverse complement strand
AAAATTATACTTACAATTTGTACGATGCTAATGCAAGATTAATTACTGCAGGTACAGCAAGAAAAGGAATAAGTAACATCAATATTGTACATCTACCTACGGGAATGTATATACTACAAATGATGACTGAAAACTATAAGCAAACAGAAAGGATAATAAAACAGTAAGGTAGATTCATATATTGTAGTAAAGGAAGTCGGCGATATATTTGCCGGCTTTCTTTATATTATGGAATCCTTTCCATTTACTCACTTATAGCTTCACTAATTAAAGCCAATATTTTTCATTTCTACAATCGCTTCAATAAAAATCTTATACGGTTTTAAAATTGTACCTACTTTTATACGCAATGCATTATATAATGTAATATCAAAAAAAGATACAAATGGTTTGGCAAAGGAGTGAGTTGTTTGATACCAACGCTCGATAAATAAAGTAGAGATTATTAAATTAAAAAACATGCAAAAGAAAACAGTTGTTTTAGGTGCTTCTGAAAATAGAGGACGCTACAGTAATATGGCTGTAAGAAAATTGGTAGCACATAATCATCCGGTAATTGCAATTGGAATAAGACACGGTGTAATTGAAAATGTACCCATCGTAGAAGAACTACTACCACACAGCGTTGTAGATACTATAACATTGTATTTGAGCGAAAAAAATCAAAAAAAATATTATAATTATATTTTTTCACTTTCTCCAAAACGTATCATATTTAACCCTGGTGCAGAAAATGATGAATTAGAACAACTTGCTATTGAAAAGGGCATAAAAACCATGAATGCGTGCACGCTAGTTTTACTTGCAACGGGCCAATATTAATTTTATTTTTTCAATTTATTTTTAGGGCTAAATAATAATAGTTACAGTATTGCGTTTTAATTCTTGAATATCCAATTCAAAAAAATCTATTTAAAACCACTTAGATGAAAACGCCAAAAAAGATTATGCTTATTGTGCTGTGTTCAATTTTAACAGCAACAAGCTTTGCACAAACAAAACAAAAATTGTATGCTGAATATCCAGAAACAATTTCCCTTAGTAAGACTATTATAACAGATGCTTTCTCTTATAATACTGGTACAGCTGTTTCTATAAGCTTATCATCAAACTTTAAATTTGCAGGTACAGTTATTAGCAACCAACAAAAGTATGATAATCTACAAACGATAATGATTCGTTCTTCAGAAAACAATGAATCTGTTTTTCAGATATCTAAAATAACGAATAAGGATAAATCAATTTCTTATGCTGGCCTTATTATAAATAATAATGCTGCTGATGGTTATATAATAAAGAATAATAATGGCATTTATAGTTTACAAAAATTTGAATCTGGTAAGATTTTAGAGCCTTGTAAATTATAGATTTTTTTATAAACGATACTGCAGATTGTCCTAAAATCCACCAATCGCAACTATCATAAAAATACCAACATGAAAAACTTTACACAAAAGTTATGCTTTATTGCATTGCTATTTGCATCAGTAAATGCATATTGCCAAGTTCCAAAACTTAACAGCCTTGCTTCCGTAGCTCCAACTATTTTTCTTGATTTTGATGGCCAAACTGTGCAGAATGCTGCATGGAGAGGAGGTGCAACATTTATATGTGATCCAGCATTATTTGATGCTACACAAATAACAGAAATATTTAATCGTGTAAGCGAAGATTATAGACCATTTGAGGTAAATGTTACAACAGATTCAACAGTATTTTTGGCGGCTCCGCTAACACAAAGAATAAGAGTTATTGTAACACCTACAAGTGCTTGGTATCCTGGTGTAGGCGGTATTGCATATGTAAATAGTTTTACTTGGGGTAGCGATGTGCCATGCTTTGTTTTTCCTGATAAGCTTGGTAATAAAGCAAAATCTGTAGGAGAATGTTGTTCACACGAAAGTGGTCATTCAGTTGGTCTTTCACATCAATCTAAATATAATGCAAGTTGCGCACTTTTAGAATCGTATAGTACTGGAAGTGGGGTGGCATCAGACCAAACAAGTTGGGCACCAATAATGGGTAATAGCTATACCAAAAACATGACTGGATGGAACGTTGGTCCTACACCTTTCGATTGCAGTGCAGCTCAAGATAATGTTTCTATTATTACTACTGCAAATGGCTTTGGCTATCGTGCAGATGATTATACAGAAACCTTAGATAATAGCACAACAGCTTTAAATCCGTATTCAATAAACGCTTCGGGAATAATAACAACGGCTACTGATAAAGATGCATTTAAAATTACACTTGCACAAAATAGTACCATACATTTAGATGTAAATCCATTTAGTTTAGGCGCAAATAATGCAGGAGCAAATCTTGATGTGCTGGTATCTTTATATAACAGTTCAAACGTATTATTAAGAACTTATGATCCAATAGCAACTATGAATGTAGTAATAGATACAGCTTTGGGAGCCGACACTTATTATATTGTTGTAGATGGTACAGGAAATGCAAATGCTAGCCAATACGGAAGCTTAGGTTCATATACAATTACTGGTTCAAGAGGAGTTTTGGCTATTCACAATGTAACATTACAAGGTAAAATAAATAATAAATCTCATAACCTTGCATGGGATATTATTGCAGACGAACCAATCGTTAAACAAGTGCTAGAAGCATCTTCAAATGGAAAAGATTTTTCCCCAATAATGACAGATATTTCAGGAATAAAAAGTTTTAACTATACACCCAATGTATCTGGAACATTATTTTACAGACTAAAAATAACATCTACAATTGGTGAAACTAGTTACTCAAATATTGTAGCATTAAAAGCTAGTGCTGATGAAAAATTGTTTACCGTTTCTACATTGGTACAACAAGATATTCGTGTAGCAGCCTTAGCAAACTATAACTACAACTTATACGATGCCAATGCAAGATTAATAACAACTGGGAAAGAATTAAAAGGCATTAACAACATCAATATTGAATATCTACCTAAAGGTATGTATATACTACAAATGATGAATGACAATTATAAACAAACAGAAAGAATTATAAAACAGTAAGGTAGATTCATGTGTATTAAGGTAAGGAAGTCGGCGTTAGGGGCCGGCTTTCTTTATTTTAGGGAACCCTTATCCATCAACTCATCTGTAGTTTCTCCTATAAATTCTAACATTTTATTTTTGCCATGTTTTTTTATGGCACTGGTTACAAAATGTTGTGGTAAAAATTGCCAAGTTTTTTTCATGGCTTCTAAAAAATCTTTTACATTTTTGCTTACCACACGTTGGCTTTCTTTATCGCTTTTTGTAAAGGCAAGGCTAAAAGA
>JAYTGY010000241.1:0-7007 GCA_043733065.1 Ferruginibacter sp. | reverse complement strand
TACATCTCAAGCCAATAATGTAACTACAGGGCGCATATACCAAACGGTAATTAATAGAGAAAGAGAAGGAGATTACCTTGGTAAAACAGTACAAGTTGTACCACACATTACCGACGAAATAAAACGTAGAATGCTTTTGCTTGGCGATGAAGGAAAATTTGATATTGTAATTACAGAGCTTGGTGGCACAGTGGGCGATATTGAAAGTTTGCCATTTGTAGAAGCCGTACGCCAATTGCAATGGGAACTGCCAGAAGAAGATTGTATGGTGGTGCATCTAACTTTAATTCCATATTTAAAAGCAGCTAAAGAATTAAAAACAAAACCTACGCAGCATAGTGTACGAATGCTTAGCCAAGAAGGTGTGCATCCAGATGTCATTGTGTGCAGAACAGAACATCCATTGAGCGATGAAATAAGAAGAAAAGTGGCGCTCTTTTGTAATGTAAAACCCGGCGCTGTTATAGAAGCATTGGATGCAAGTACCATTTATGAAGTGCCATTAAAAATGTTGCAAGAAGGGTTGGACGTAATTGTACTAAAACAATTACAAATAAATGGCTACTCCGCACCAGAGCTTACCAAATGGCGTGGCTTTTTAGATAAACTAAATTACCCAAAAAGCCGTGTAAAAATTGGCTTAATTGGAAAGTATATTGAACTGCAAGATGCATACAAATCTATTTTAGAATCTTTCATACACGCAGGTGCAATGAACCAGTGTAAAGTGCAAATTGTAAATGTGCACAGTGAATTTTTAACCGATGAAAATGTAGGAGAAAAATTGCGTGAGCTCGATGGATTGCTTGTTGCGCCCGGCTTTGGCGCAAGGGGAGTAGATGGAAAAATTATTGCTGTAAAATATGCACGAGAAAATAAAATGCCATTTTTTGGTATTTGTTTGGGTATGCAAATGGCAGTAATTGAGTTTGCAAGAAATGTATTGGGTTTTAAAGATGCACACTCTACCGAAATGAATGCATCAACGCCATACCCAGTAATAGCATTAATGGAAGAACAAAAAAAGGTGAAGAAAAAAGGCGGCACCATGCGTTTGGGGGCTTACCCATGTGAGATTGCACCAAATACATTGGCACATAAAATTTACAACAGTGAATTAATTAGTGAAAGACATAGACATCGTTGGGAGTTTAACAATAATTTCTTAAACGATTTTGAACATGCAGGATTACTGGCAAGTGGTAGAAACCCCGACAGTAAATTGGTAGAAATTGTAGAGCTAAAAGGACATCCATTTTTTATTGGTGTGCAATATCACCCCGAGCTAAAAAGTACGGTTGAAAATCCGCATCCATTGTTTGTGAATTTTGTAAAAGCCGCAGGTGCTTTTGCCGATTTAAAATTGAGTATGCAAATACCAAAAAGCGAAACAATTCCTTCATGACACAAAAGTTGAGCATGGATGATTTGAACAGAATCACTCCAGAAGAATTTAAGCGCAGCGAAAAAACACCTGTGATAGCCGTGTTGGAAAATATTCGCAGTGCATATAATGTAGGAAGTGTATTTCGTACAGCCGATGCATTTTTGCTGCAAGCCATATACATAACGGGTTACACATGCACACCCCCACACAAAGAAATAAAAAAAACAGCACTCGGCGCAGAAGATACTGTAGAGTGGAAACACTTTGCCAATGCAGCCGAAGCCATCTTGCAACTAAAAGAAAACGGGTATAAAGTATATGCCGTGGAGCAAGTAGTAAATAGTTTAATGCTGCACGAAGTTGCTTTTACATCTACAGAAAAAGTAGCAGTAATTTTTGGTAACGAAGTAAGTGGTGTAGAATTGGAAACCATAAAACTGTGCGATGGTTGTATAGAAATTCCACAATTTGGTACAAAGCATTCATTGAATATTGCTACGGCGGCGGGGGTGGTGTTGTGGGAGATTACGAAGCCAGCCTCCCTAAATCCCTCCAAAGGAGGGACTTTTGAACTCTGAGATATTGAAAAGAATTTGAAATAGTTGGAGTGTGGCTCCTTCCCGCTTTTTTGCGGGAGAGAGGCGGGGGTGAGGTTCTTATTTTTGGACAAAAAGAAAAGCTTTTTGTCCAAGCAAAAACACAGCTATGGTCATCATTGTTGTGTCACTCACTTCTACGGAATACCTTTATTCATCTTTTATTATGCAATATTTATCGATTTATTTTATTTGCTATTTTAAAAAAAGTAATAACTTTATAAAAACTATTTAAAAATGGATTCCATAATTGCAAGCCCCAAAACAAAAGCAGAATCAAAAGCAATTTTAGACTTTTTAAAATCAATGAAGGTTGATGTGGAGGTTTATGAAAAGCCTTCAAAAGCAAAAGTATTAAAAAATATAGAACAAGGTTTTAAAGAGTTGAAGATGTATAAAGAAGGTAAAATAAAATTACAAGACGCTTTTGATTTGTACAATGAACTATAAAATTGAAACAACTCCTAAGTTTGCGAAAGAATTAAAAAAACTTTCTAAAAAATATTCTTCTTTAAAAACGGAATACTACGAATTACTTCGGTCGCTTAGTACAAATCCCATTCAAGGCAATTCTCTTGGTAATAATCTTTTCAAAATTCGCTTGTCCATTAAAAGTAAACTTTCTGGTAAAAGTGGTGGTGCAAGAGTAATTATACATGTAGAAATATCAGAAACGCAAATTGTTTTGGTGAGTATTTACGATAAATCAGATCAAGAAACCATCACTATTAAAGAAATAAATGAGCGAATAAAAAAATTCTACTCTTAATCCATGTTATGCCCACTATAAAAAACTACCTCTCCCTCATAAAATTTTCGCATACAATTTTTGCAATGCCTTTTGCATTGATTGGATTTGGTCTTGGAATTAAAATGCATTTCCCTAGCCTTACTTTTTTTGGATTTACAGAACTAACAGGTTTTGAATTTAATTATTTTGGTGAAGGTGTGGAACAACTATTTACGTTTAAGTATTGGTTGATTAAATTTTTATTAGTTCTTGCCTGCATGATAACCGCCCGCTCTGCAGCCATGGCATTCAACCGATATCTAGATAGACAATTTGATGCTAAAAACCCACGCACAGCAATAAGGGAAATACCCGCAGGAATAATTACAGAAAAAAATGCATTGTACTTTACCATTTTAATGTGTGTCTTGTTTATAATTTTTACATTTTTTATAAATCGTATTTGTTTTTATTTAAGCCCTGTAGCATTATTTGTAATTTTATTTTACAGTTATACAAAGCGGTTTACTTTTCTCTGTCATTTGGTTTTAGGTGTGGGGCTTAGTCTTGCGCCAATAGGAGCGTACCTTGCCGTTACTGGCGCATTTGCATTGTTGCCTATTTTATTTTCTATTGCAGTAGTTTGTTGGGTAAGTGGTTTCGATATTATTTTTGCCTTGCAAGACGAAGCTTTCGATAAAGAAAATAATCTATACTCTATGCCATCAGTTTTAGGTAAAGCAAAAGCATTGCATATTTCAGAAGCATTGCATGCTATTGCAGCATTAGCTATTTGCTTTGCAGGTTACTCTGGAATGTTTGGTTGGTTATATTGGATTGGTGCAACAGTGTTTTGCGGCATGCTCATTTACCAGCATCTTATTGTAAAGCCAAATGATTTAAGCCGAGTAAACATTGCTTTTATGACCGCTAATGGTATCGCATCGGTGGTGTTTGCAGTGTTTGTAATTGCGGATATGTTTATTTTTCGGTAACCTCCACAATATACTGTAGCACTACTTTACCATCCACCACAATTTGTATAGGAAAAGTATCTTCTTTTTTAAATGTGTAAGAAAATTTTATATTACCGCTATTGTTATCAAAATTCATTGGCTCTTCTTTTTGTTTCTTTTTTTCATCGCCAATTAAAATTGAAATTTTGCTAATGGTATTTTCATTATTAATAGAAAAAGAAAACACCACTGGTTTTGCTGTAGTGGTTTTTATAAGACCTGTAAGTGGAGAAGGTTTTTTCATTTCTAATGCTACGGCTTGATTGCCAAAAACAGGTAACGCATAGTATTGTTTTACATTATTAATACCACCACCTAGTTGCCAAGCCATATTATCAGGAAAATAAACTAGGTTGAATAATTTTTTTTCGGCAAAGAAATATTGGCTTGTAAATTGTTTTGTAAATGTTGTAAATTTTTTATCTACAAAACCACTGGCACGGCAAGCATCAATGTAGTACCATGTTTCGGGGCTTTGCCCAAGTTGTACTACATTCCAACTATAATTTTTTTCATCTGCCTTTTCGTTTATTTCTGTTGCAAAGTTTTTTACATATCCATCTACACTTAGGGAACGAATTTTTGCGTAGCTACACATTTCTTGTACCAACAATGAAAAACCAAGTGGTGTTGCTTTTCTTAATTCAATTACTTTTTCTGGTAATTTAAATTTTTGATCTAGGTTTTTTACCGCTTTAGGATCTATGGCAATGTTATTTGCTATCCAATAAAAAATAGCTCTTGCTTTTTCTTCGTTGCTGCTAAATTTTCTTGTAATGGCATCTGCAATTTCTGCTACATTGTTTTTAGGGAATGAACCTAGTTTTTGTACATCATCATCCACATATTTATATTTTGGAATGGCTATTTGTGCAAATGAAATTGTTGAAATAATAAATGCTAATAATAAGAGTAAGGATTTTTTCATGTATCAAAAATAAGATTGCATTCGTTAATAATTGTACAAAATGAATTATTTAAAATTATCACAGGAGCCAAGGCAACGAATTATTAAATTAAAAAAAACTTTTAGAAAAATTATATACTTCTATTTCTTATTAATAAAGCAACTACTTTTTTTAATGTAGCTGATTCCTGACCACCTATACTTCCATCTAAATCATATACGGTTAGTGTTTTGTCATTTTTATAAATGTACAAACTATTATTTTCTTGATTAAACTCTTGTACTTTAAACTCTGCTATTCTTTCACCAGTAGGAAGTTTAATAATGTATGTACGAATAATGTTTGCATTTGCATCTGTATTAGTGCTGTGAGAAAATTTTCCAATTGTTTTAAAGTCTTGTTGTATTTCTTCGCCAAAAACAAATATTTCTGCATCGGTATTTCTGTCTATCAATTTAGTTTCACCACCGCTCTCACTATTACTTTTATTTATGATAGTATTATCACCATCATCAGCTATTTCATATTTATATTTTAACAAAAAAGCATTCTTCCCTTTTTCATTTATTGCACTATCTATTACTACTTTATTGGAAAATAGTGTTTTTACAATAGAAGGTTTCCAATTTGGTTCAAAATCAGCTTTAGAAATTTTAAACTTTTCATTAGCATCTAAAAATGAGAACTCATAATACTTATCCGTAACATTTTTTTCATTTATGAATATTAACTCTTTGTCAGTTAAATTAAGGATACTAAACGAAGTCTCCATACTTCCCAAAATACCGGTCCTTCCTGTTACTTTACAAAAAGCAGAGTCATCTATGTAAGCAATCCCTTTTTTAATAGATACTTTTTGAGCCATTAATAAATGAGGTGCAAACAAAATAAGTAAAACTAAAATATGTTTTTTCATAACTAAATTTTATTAAAGTATTAAAAGTAAGAAATTAATTTTTCAATGCTTCCCAATATTCTGCTACTCTCCTTTTTTGTAAAAGTACAATAGTTCCGCCCACAACATTAGCTACAGCAAATACTTCATACAATTCTTCGGTACTTACATTGACTCGAGTGCTTTGCCTACATGGTATTTTATGCAATCGTAGCAGCGTAGCACTATGCTTAACTCAAATACAAGCAATTCTTTTATTTTTACATCTAATGCCCCTGCGGCGTAGGTATAGAAGTTCTTTTCTTATTCAGCCCCAAGCGGTCTAACTCTTTTTTTATAGCCACTACAACTATATTTTTCCTTTTCCAATTAGAATAAAAATGAGAGAAACGATAACTTGGATAAAATTTATTTTTAGAGTTTGCATCAATAAATGTGTCATAATCAACCAAAGGCTCAAGTTTGTTTTCTTCAAGAATATTTACTATAAAAAGTTGCTCAAATAACATTGACTGTTCGTGCACTAGCACTAACTTATCATACTCAGCTTGCTGTTTTTTTACATATTCAAATGCAGCATCGCAGTATTGTTTTATTAAAGGCAGTGCAGACGGTTGCATACAGCCAAATAAGCCCATGTTCATTGCAAATGAAGGGCAAAATTTTATACTTAGGGGAAGCAAGTTAAGTAACTTAGCTTCTTCAAATAATTTATAGTAATAAGTATATTTACCGCCAGCAATCAATTCTTTTTGTTGAAAAATTAATTTTTTATTTAACAGTTCTGGTGGTATTCCATCACTCATTATTGCATCAAAATCAAGATGAACAAATGGTTCTTTTTGCATAGAATAAGTAACCAGTTTTGGGTATGCCCAATTGTGCAGCTGAAGCCAGTTGTCTAAATAATCAAAGCATACAATTATGCTTGTAAACGGAAACACACGGCCATCTTCACTTATCAATTTTTTTGCTCTTCTGTTACAATACAATTCGCATTTATCGAAGTTACGACCGCTTACTGTACTGCTTAAAAGCAGGCTGTTTAGCAAATCATTACTGCTGCTATACCCGCAAAAGTCACCATTGTGATTATTGCTTTGGCCAATATAAAGAGAATATACAAGTTTCATAAAGTAAAAGTCTGGTTTGATAATTACATCATAGTAAAAGTAATAGTTTACTTAGGATATGCTGCAATTTATAAAAATTTATAAAACAATATGTTGAGTAAAATATTTCAAATGGTTCTATTTGTTATATTTATGTTAAAACTTTTTTTTATAAAGGTTAATACATTAATAATTATACATTTATCAACGCTAGATTATTCCTTATTATCAACTTGATTTTGTGGTAAGGAAAATATCGATTCTTTTCAGTTTTGCTAAAGTATCGTATAAGTGTTTAGCTATCTGTTAATAATAGGTTACAGCTTGCTTATTTTATATTTATAAACAAAAAATCAACATTAT
>JAYTGY010000240.1:0-1680 GCA_043733065.1 Ferruginibacter sp. | reverse complement strand
CCAAAATCTATAATGGCAACATGATTTGGCCCTTGAATTTGGTACGTTCCTTTATCAATATTATCGCAAATGGTTTTCTTTTGTAAAGCAGTAAGTATAGTGCCTACTCTTGTTTTTCCGGCTGCATTGGTTACAGTTCTATTTCCTGTTATAGAAAATACATCATCAATCAAAATGAGTGGTGTCGCACTTCCAGCAGTTTGTACAATATTTTGTGTGCCAGAGTGCTGCCAAAAATTACTATTGGTAGTATTCGTAATTTTTCCATTTACACAAGTTCTATTCCAACTTTTTTGTGCAGCGGTGCTAGTATTCGTCCAAGTAATGGTGCCTTCTTTTTTGTAAACTCCCACAAAGTAGTTGTCAAAATTCATGGTAGCTACACTGCCTGGGCGTCGAAGAGAGTCGGTAAGCGTAACATTAATTTTTCCTTTGCGTGTAATGCCACTTGGAGAAGTACAACCTACAGTTCCAAAATCAATTATAATATTTTTTGGAAATCCAATTGCAGGAGTTACAGTTACGGTTGCACAACTTAAAATACCTGTAGTACCATCTACACCTGCTACAAAACCCGAACCCGAAATGTTATTAGCAACAGCTGCTTCGTTCAGCACTTCTTGTGCATCTTGTGTAAGGTTTTCGGTCATACCTTGGTATGCGCTTATTTCAAAAGTTGTTTCTATATCTGTAGTATCTTCTGCTGTTTTATCTTTTTTGCAAGATGAAAATGCAATAATAGAAAATGCTAATCCAGTAAATAAAAGAAATTTAAGTTTCATATAAATGTTTTTTAGTTTTGTAAATATAAGTACCTTTTTCATAGACTAATTAGTAAAAGAAAGGTTTAATGCTATTTTTAAGTTTATTTTGCTGTATGTTTTATTTTGTAAAAACACCTGTATGGCTTCAAAAGTTGTTTCCAAAAATGGTTTGGAAAATAAAAACCAATGAGAAAAAAATTTACCTCAGTTTTGATGATGGACCACATCCTGAACATACAATTTTTGTTTTAGATGAATTAAAAAAATATAATGCAAAAGCTACTTTTTTTTGTATAGGAAATAATGTACGTTTATTTTCAGATGTATATAAACGCATAATAGACGAAGGGCATAGTGTTGGAAATCATACTTACCAACATTTAAACGGAAAAAAAACTAAAGATGCAGTATATATTAAAGATGTAGTGGATGCTGCAAAATATATAGATAGCACTTTGTTTAGACCGCCATATGGGCAAATAAAAAAATTTCAATCAAAACTACTTAGAAAAATTGCGAAGCCATATAAAATAATAATGTGGACAGTATTGAGTGGAGATTTTGATGTAAAAATTACAAAAGAAAAATGTTTAGAAAATGTTTTGTTTAAAACAACAAATGGCTCAATTGTAGTTTTTCATGATAGTGAAAAAGCAGCAACAAAAATGAAATATTCGTTACCTAAATTACTTAAAATATTTACTGAAAAAGGCTTTTCATTTGATAAGCTTACATAAGTATTTAAAAAACAGGAGCCGAGGTAGAAACCTCAGCCCGTTTTTAATCCGTACCCTATGAAAACTGAACACAATATATGTCACAAAATTATCATAACATCATTTTATTACATATTTAATTTAATAAAATCCAACTTTATTCTTAAATAATACTAAATCAAATAGTTAAAAATGATAGA
>JAYTGY010000239.1:0-7799 GCA_043733065.1 Ferruginibacter sp. | reverse complement strand
TGTCTCACGAAACGTTAATAAAATTAAATAAAAACACACTACACTTTGGTGGAAGTGTACAAAACAAAATGCCGCTGCAAAATATTGCTTTGGACATTTTATAAATAAAAAATTATTTTTCTTACCTTCATTTTATGAGCAATATAAAATTATTTGAAAGTAAAACGGTACGGTCTCAATATAATGAAGAAGAGAGCAAATGGTATTTTTCTATTATAGATGTAATTGAAGTATTAACAGGAAGCCCAAGACCAAGAAAATATTGGAGTGCATTAAAAACAAAACTTTTGGAAGAGGGTAGTCAGTTGTCCCAAAAATTGGGACAACTGAAATTGCAGTCAGAAGATGGTAAATTCTATAATACAGACGTAGCTGATACTGAAGTATTGCTTCGTATCATCCAATCCATACCATCGCCAAAGGCAGAGCCATTTAAGCAATGGCTTGCAAGCGTGGGTGGAGAGCGTATTGCAGAAATAGAAAACCCAGAACTAGCTCAACAGCGAATAAGAGATACTTACAAAGCCAAAGGATATAGCGATGCTTGGATAGAAAAACGAATAAGAGGAATAGTAGTAAGAGATGAACTAACGAGCCAATGGAAAGATAGAGGGGTAAAAGAAGGAATGGAATATGCGATTTTAACTGCAGAGATTAGCAAAGCAACTTTTGGTATTGTACCTAGCGATTATAAAAAACTAAAAGGTCTTTCAAAGGCTAATGAAAACCTACGAGACCACATGACGGATTTGGAATTAATATTTGTAATGCTAGGAGAAGCATCTACTACTGAAATTGCGAAAAATAAAAATGCACTAGGCTTTGTGCAAAATGAAAAAGCAGCAAAGGAAGGTGGCAGTGTAGCGGGAAAAGCAAGAAAAGATTTAGAAAAAAAATCCGGCAAAAAAATTGTTACATCACAGAATTTTAAAACTTTGGTCGAAATTAAAAATAAAAAGTAAATAAAAGGGGCGCAGTTAAAAATATCGCAGTTTGCCAATAGGGTTGTCAACCTTTACAGAGTACATTTATTTTGAAATTACCAATTAAGGTTGACAACCCTTGCGATATTTTTAAATGCAGCCAATAAAAGGGGAACCTGTCATCCTAGTAAATCTCAAATACAATTTGAGATTTACTAGGATGACAAAATACTTCACCCCACATAAAACCCATTCTTCATGGCATACACAACCAGCCCCACGGTATTTTTTACATTCATTTTTTCCAATACTTTTAAGCGGCAGCCTTCTACTGTTCGTGGGCTTAAGGCAAGTTTATCGGCTATTTCTTTGTTGGTATTTTCTTTGCAAATAAGATATATCACTTCTTTTTCTCGTTCGGTAAATTCTATTTTATCTATTTTTTTGTAAGGGTTAAAACGGCTTTTGGCAATCATAGTAGCCAGCTTATGATTAGTGGTTTTGCAATAGTAAGGTTCGTTGTTATACACACTGCGTATGGCTTCTGTTATTTCTACCTTACCAGCATTTTTTATAAGAAAACCTTGTGCGCCTGCTTCTAGCATATCTATTATCAAATCGTTTTCATCGAACATAGATAAACCAATAATACCAATGTGTGGTAGTATTTCTGCAATTTTTTGTGTGGCTTCAATACCATCCATTACTGGCATTTTTATATCGGTAATAATTACATCGGGGTCCAATTTTTTGGCAAGCTCTACCAATTGCAAACCATTTTCAGCTTCGCCTACTAAAGTTATATCTTTAAACTTTGAGAGCATTAATTTAAACCCATCTCTAAAAATTTCATGATCATCTGCTATCAATAATCTAATATTGTCTTTTGCTAATTCCATATCTAATATATCTAAATTGGTATTTCTATTTCGAAGGTAGTGCCGCTGCCAGGTTGTGTGTGTACTACAAGTTGTCCGCCCAAAAGCTGCGCCCTGCTTTGCAAACTCAACAAACCTACACCTTTTGCTTCTAAAGATTTCTCACTGTAATTAAAACCAATACCATCATCTTTTGTTTGTAAAAATATCGATTTATCTTTTGCAATAATATTTATTAATAAAGCATTTGCTTTTGCATGCTTAATGGTATTCTGCATTATTTCTTGTACAACCCTGTATAAGTTTACTTCTTGCTCTGGCTTTAAAGTAAAATCGATTGTAGTAAATTCTATTTGTATTGGGTGTAATATTTTTAATTTACTAATATACTCATGCGTTGCTTTTATAAACCCTTTTCGTACGAGTGTATTAGGCAAGAGGTCGTAAGATATTTCTCTAAAGCGTTGTATAATGCCATCTATTTGTTTTGATGATTTTTCGAGTACTGCATTCTCCGCTTCGTCTTCGGGTTCCAGGTGGTTTATTTGTAGTTTTATAGCAGAAAGCATTGGACCAAGTTCGTCGTGCAAATCTCCTGCTATACGTTTTCGTTCGGCTTCTAGAGTATTTATTTCGGCAGCAATGCGGGCTTGTTGCCATTTTAAAACTTTTCGTTGTTGTTTTATAATAGAGTAAATAAAAAAAATGATTACGATACCAATAATAATTGATGCCGAAAAAACTATATTAAACATAACAAATTATTTTAATGATATATTTTATCAATTTTATTTAGATTTAATACTTGCAATTTCTATTTTGTTAAATATAAAATTTTTATAAAGACACCTCCATCTAGTAATAAAATAAAAAGGATAGTATGAGCTATCCTTTTTATTTTAAAATAGCATAAAGATTATGCTATTCTACAATTTTGTTATAATAAATCATGGGCTAATACCAAATTCGCCTCCACCTAAAACACCAGTAGTCCTGCGTATTGTATCTCTTGCAAGAGTATTACTAGTATTTGAAATGCTTGTTGGATCCTCAACATATAAAATACTATAGTCTGGCTTAATCCCTACGAACATTGTATGTATTTTCATGTCTGAACTCATTCCATTTATAATTCTTAATCCAATACAGTTTTCATTATTAATAATTGTTCTAATTAGTTTGCTATTAAATGAAGACGAATTACTCATAATATCTGTTGTATTCAAAAGTTTATTTGAATTAAGTAATGGTTTATTAGCAGCAAATCTAGCTGCCCAGCTTTCAATAGAGTCCGCACTCATAAAATGATTTTTATTGTTTAAACGTTCTGCATTTGGGTTAGTTATAATACCCTTATAACCTTCACTTAAGTTTTGAGTTACATTATTAACTTTAGTAGTATTGTCATCTTTAGCACATTTGCTAAAAATTAAGACTGTCAAAAATGCAATAGCAATAAAAGAGAATAACGCATAGTTACTTTTTAATTAATACTTCATAATGTTTAAAATTTATTTGATTAAAAAATATATATGTATGTGTAAATATATGTATTAAAACCATAAAACAACATCTTTTTTTAAACTAAATTAATGATTACAAGGAAATAAGAATAAAATCTGCAATTTTCATTATGGTGCTTTTTAGCAATCTAAATTTTCTTGCTATTTAATTTATATTTATAAAGTGCTTATTTTTCTCGGGTATTTTAAATATGCCAATTGCAAAAAATACATAACATGTTGCATTTACGAAATGATGAATAATAAATGTCGTTCTTCCATCTGGCGTATTAAATAATGAAAAAAAATATAACCCAAATATTAATAAAGTAAATGCATTGTATAATATTGAAAAACTACTTATCCAAAACCAACAGTTATTTATCATTCTCTTATTTATTACTAGTATTTGTTTGCTAAGTATATCAATAGAAATAAAAAGCATAACAGCACTTACGAAACTAAGTAAATAAAAAAAAGTTGTTAAAATAGTTCCATTATAAATAGCATTAAACACAGCAATAGGGATACAAATACTAATAAATATTAGCATTGCTTTTTTAGAAATAAATCCATTTATGAAAACAAAATATAGAAATATGAAAAAATTTAGCAACATGTATAAATTTACAATTAACTGATTAAAATATCTTGTTGCCGAAAATTGCAAAATTGTATTGAAGATAAATTCAATTAGAAAATCTAAAATCATCATAAATATAAAAGGGTGAAATTTTTTATCAACCCTTTTATATTTAATAATTCCTAAGCATGCAGGCACAAAACACATTAAGCTTAAAATATTCTCTGTCAATTTATTCATACTTGGTCGTAATATTTTTTAAAATTATGGCTCCATACCATACTCCGCCCCTCCTGTACCACTACCACCACTTCCATCTTTGGCAGCTGCATTTTTTTCTTCTCCACAGTCTTTTGGTTTTTCAATATACAATGTTTCATACTCTGGGTTTATACCAACCAATATGATGTGTACTTTATTATTTTCGTCCATACCATATATTACCCTAAGCCCAATGCAATTATCGTTTGTAATAATAGCCCGTACAATACTGTTGTTAAACGAACACGAATCGCCTAATATGCTACTTGCATTTGGCAAAGCTGTTCCAATGGTGGGTTTGTTTTTTTGATACCGCTCTGTCCATACTGCTATAGTATCTTTTGGCATAAAATGGCATTTGGCTTGCAACGCCAATGCTTGTTTGTTTTCTACTTTGCCAGTGTAGCCATCGCAATTAGTTTCCGATACTGCATTTGTACATTTTGAAAAAAATAGAGCTGCAAAAATAGCAACAGTTGCCAATACAAATTTTTGAGAGAAAAAAAACTTTTTCATAATTGTTAGTTTAGGTAAAAAAATAAAATCAATATTAAATAAAACCTGTTGAATATTGAACAGGTATTTATACCTAAGTTTTTCAGGTAGTTGTGGCAATTATTTTAGTAATTGCCACATAGGTACAATAAAACAAAGTGTATAATTTTGTAATATAATAAAATAAATCGAATGTAAATAATTAGTCAAAAATATAATATAGCAAAATAGCTTAAAAATAGTAGGGGGTTTTAAAATGTCGCTTTGTAAATGAAGCGGCATTTTTTATGCAATTTTTTTTGATATAAATCAAATATCGTTTGTATTAAAATAATTTATATTATATTCATACAACTAAATGACCAAAACTGTTAGAGCCATATTAATTTGCCATATGCTTTTGTGTACACTTAATGTATGTGCACAACAACCAGCCTATACATATTACAGCATACGAGATGGGCTTTGTAGCAACGATACCTACAATTGTGTAGAAGATAAAAAAGGTTTTTTATGGATAGCTACAGAGAATGGCGTTTCTCGGTTTGATGGAAAAACGTTTAAAAATTATACTACCACACAAGGTTTGCCAGATAATGATATTTTGAATATACAGATGGATAATGATGGTGTAATTTGGGTATTGCCTTTTCAGCGTACGCCTGCATATTACGATGAGCAAAAAGATAAATTTATAAACAGTAGCAAAGATGCAGCACTCAAAAAAATTATTTTAGGTGGAGTAACTAATGCCAATGCAATAAGCACTGGCGGCATGGCTTTTTGCAATAATGACGGTACTTTTTATGTATATAAAAATAAAGGTTGCAGTGCATTTAAAATTTCAAGCAGTAAAATAGTTATGTCTGCATTACGCATTATTTCTTACGAAGATGAAAAATATTTTGCCGTATCCAACGATTCGTTACGAACATTTTTTAAAGGAAAAATAATAAATACGGCATTACTCAACAAGCAAATTAGAAGAACTGCTTTTGTAAATAATGAATTATACATTGTAGATTCTACATCGTTATACAAAATAAGTGTGCTGCCCAATGGCGATATTGTACATGTAAAAAATATCAACTTGCCATTTAAAATTTTAGGGTTAAATTTTACAGGAAAACAATTGGCCATATCATCTGGCAGTGGCAATATTTATTTTGCAGATACGGCTAGTTTAGCTTTTAGCGAAAAAGGATTTTCTTTTAATGCCTTGGTAAGATTTATTTACGAAGATAAAACTGGCAATACATGGATTTGTACACGAGAGAATGGAATAATACGCTACCAGCAAAAAGGAATATTAACGCTAAGTGAAGAAGCGTATCAACGAAATTTTAATACCATATGTTTTTGGAACAATAAATTGGTAGCGGGCACAAACGATGGACAATTGTATGTATATAACAAAACCTACGATTATAAAATAGCTACGATAACCAAAGAAAAAAATTATTCCAGTTGGATAAGGCAAGTAGATGTAGGGGATAAAAATTTAATTGTTGCGGCAGAAGGCGGGCTGTATAAATTTGATGCAAACCTAAAAGCATCTCCAGTTTTTAATATTGCAAAAAACTACGCTAGCAAAGGTTTTGTGTATTTAGAAGATAGTACCATTGTAACAGGAAATAGTGGCGGTGTAAAAAAAATAAATTATTTTAATTTTAAGTACATCGATTCTGCTAAAGTGAGGGTGACAGCACTAGAAGCAGCACCGCAAGCAAATATTTATGTTGGCTCTAATACCGGGTTGTATAAATGGGAACAGTATAAAAAGTTTATTAATTTGGGAGAGCAATTTCTTATTTGCACCAATAGGGTAAGTGCTCTTGCATTTAATAAAGAAGATAATATTTTATGGGCTGGTCTTGCTACAGATTCTTTAGTGGCATTGCAAAACGATAAACCTATTGCCATTATTCCACTTGGTATAAAACTGCCGGGCAATGAGTGTAGGGCTTTGTATAGTAAACAAAAAGGAACGGTATGGGTTGGTACTAATTTGGTACTTGCAAGAATAAATTATGGTATTAAAAATAATGAACTCGATTATAAAATTTCTGTATTTACCACTGCAGATGGAATAGCGGGAAAACAAATAAATGATATTGCAGAACGAAACGATACCATATATGTAGCTACAAATGCTGGCATAAGTATTTTGCCAGTAAACCTAAGTTTTAATGTGCCCGATATCCCTGTTATTATAACTGGTATAAAAATAAATAATGCCGATACATCTTTACAAAATAATTATGACTTACGCCCTTCGCAAAATAATATTGCTATCACATTTTCTTCTGCCGACTTAAGCTCTACATCCGAAAGAATGTATGAGTATAAAATAAATAATGGATTTTGGAATACCATTAGTACAGAAAATATTGCACTACAACAATTGGCACCTGGTGCATACACAATACAAATAAGGGCATTAAAAAGAGATGGAAATCCTTCAGAAAAAATAGCTGAAGTAGTTTTTAAAATAAATGCACCAATTTGGAAAAGAATATGGTTTTGGGTGTTGCTCGTTTTTGCACTTGGTGGCTTAATTTTTTATTTTGCACAAAGGCGAAATAGAATAAATAGAGAATTGAGTGTGCAAACATTATTAACAGAAAAAAAATTATCCGAACTTGAATTGCGTGCATTAAAAGCACAAATAAATCCACATTTTGTTTTTAATTGTCTCAACTCTATTAAATTCCTTAATCATCAAAAACGATTTGCAGAAACAGACATTTACTTAGATAAGTTTTCTTACTTGCTTCGCAAAACGTTGGATTTTTCTGGCTTACAAAAAATACCTTTGGAAGAAGAGTTGGCTTATAGCAAAAATTATTTAGAATTAGAAAAACTTAGGCTTGGTGAAAAGTTGAATTACGAAATATTTACTGATGCTAGTATTGATACAACAAAAACATTGGTGCCGCCAATGCTATTACAACCTTATATAGAAAATGCCGTAAAGCATGGCATACGACATTTGCCAGGCGAAGAAGGTAAAGTGATTATTGAAACAACAAGAAATGGACATGCAATATTATGCAGTATTACAGATAATGGTGTGGGAATAGAAAATGCAAAAGCAATGAATAAAATTAATAACCCTAATCACAAAAGCCACGGTAATACACTTCAACAAAGAAGA
>JAYTGY010000238.1:0-8170 GCA_043733065.1 Ferruginibacter sp. | reverse complement strand
ATAAATTTCAGGGTGTGGCTTATCAGTAAAAATTAAATCTATATTCTATAACTTACTAGTTCGTCGTTTTTCCTTACTTTTGCGCCGATTTTATGCAAGCAATAAGTAATATTTTTCCGCTGTTAAGCAACTCTAAAAAAGTGATAATAACCATGCACCAAAAGCCCGATGGCGATGCAATGGGTTCTACACTTGGGTTGTATCATTTTTTAAAACAATTTGGGCACGAGGTAAAAGTGATTTCGCCTACCAATTGGGCATCGTTTTTAAATTGGATGCCAGGCCGAGATACAGTGTTGGATTACGAACGCCAAGCAGATGCTGCAAATGAATTGATAAAAAATGCGGATTGGCTTTTTTGCTTAGATTTTAATACACTTAGTCGTACCAAAAACATGGAAGCAGCACTAAATGCTGCACCAGGTCAAAGAATATTAATAGACCACCACAGAGAGCCACAAGAAGAAAAATTTACTTATGGCATAAGCGACACAAACAAAAGCAGCACTTGCGAAATGGTGTATGATTTAATTGTGAATTCAGGCAATGCAGATAAGATAAATGATGATGTGGCACAGTGTTTATATGCTGGTGTAATGACGGATACTGGTTCGTTTCGTTTTCCTAGCACTACAGCCAGTGTACACAAAATGGTGGCGCATTTAAAAGAACTTGGTTTGCAACATTCATTTATACACGAAGCTTTATTTGATAACGGCACTGAAAATAGATTGCGTTTTTTGGGCAATGTATTGCTAAATAGAATGGAAGTGTTTTATGAATATAATACAGCATTGATAGCCGTTACACAAGCAGATTTAATTAAATTTGATATTAAAACTGGGGATACAGAAGGTTTGGTAAATTTTCCATTAGGTATAGAAGGTATAAAATTTGCATCTATAATAATTGATAGAGGAGAAGAACGCAAATGTTCGTTTAGGAGCAAAGGCGATTTTGATGTGAATACCTTTGCAAGAACATATTTTAATGGTGGTGGGCATTTTAATGCAGCAGGCGGTGCAACCACAGATAGTTTAGAAAAAGCCATTGCAGATTTTAAAACTGCCATGCAAGCAAACAGAGATAAACTTAGTACATATACATTTTAAAAATAAACAACAATAAACACAATGAGAAAAATCGCTTATTTATTTTTGGCAACAGCAGTAATTTTTTCTGCTTGCAAAGATGCATCTTTTAAAAAAGGTGAAGAAGGAATGGAATACAAAATAATTGCAGACGGCAAAGGCGATTTGCTAAAGCAAGGTGAGTTTCTAGAATTACATTTTACATCTACTATTAGCGGTGCAGGTAGAAAAGATTCTGTACTCAATAGTTCTAGAGAGCAAGGTGGTGCACAAATCATGCCTTTTGATTCTACAAAATTTCCACCTGCATATCTCAAAATATTTAAGCAATTAAGAAATGGTGATAGTGTAGCTACAAGAACATCTACAGATAGCATCATTAAAAAGCAACAACCAGGTCAGGAATTGCCTGCTTTCATAAAAAAAGGTATGTTTATTTATACCAACATCAAATTGGTAAATGTTTACAAAACACAAGCTGAAGCTGATTCTGCACAAAAAATAAATGCAGCAGCTGCAGAAGTAGCGGCTAAAGCTAAAGCTGATGCATTGGTAAAAGAAGATGATAAAAAAATTGCAGATTATTTAGCCAAAAATAAAATAACGGCAACTAAAACAGCAAATGGCGTTTATGTACAAACCATACAAGCTGGCACTGGTCCAATATTGGATAGCAATGTTTTTGCAAAAATTATGTACACTGGTAAAACGCTTGATGGTAAAATGTTTGATTCGAATGTAGATCCTTCAAAAGGGCATACAGATCCATTATCTGTAAATCTTACAAATGATATGAGCCTTGGTGGTGGTGTAATACCAGGTATGGCAGAAGCTTTGAAAACTATGCAAAAAGGCACAAAAGCGGTTATGTATATTCCATCTGGATTAGGTTATGGTGCAAGAGGAGCAGGTGCAGATATTCCAGCAAATGCAAACCTAATGTTTGAGGTAGAAGTAAAAGATATAATGAGTAAAGCACAAGCTAAAGCTGATAATGATGCACAACGTGCAAAAATGATGGCTCAACAAAAAGCCGCACAAGCACAGCAAATGGCAGAACAAAAAAAATACATGGATAGTTTAGAAAAAGCTGATCCAAAAGCTGCTGAGCAAATGAAACAACAAATGATGCAACAGCAGATGCAACAAATGCAACAACAAAGGGGAGGTGGACAGCAAGGTCAAAGATAATATTGAATATAATTTGTAGAAAGGAAATATAAAATAAATAAGAAAACCCCAGCGAACATAATTGCTGGGGTTTTTATTTACTAAATTTTTACTCCGTACAACAAATAAATGGTACAGCAGTAAGCGGTGAAGACCGCAGTATCCGATAATGCCCAAGCCCACTACTCAAAGGTTTTAATTGAACTGTATTAAAAAATGCTTGCTCTTGTTGTGCCCCAGCATTTGCTAAATTTTCTTTTAAAATATTGGCAGTACCTTCATCCATATTTTTTGCCATAAAATCATGTGTGACTTTTTGTTGGCGGGGTTCAAATAATTTCGTTAAATGCTCTCTTATATTTGTAATGTTACCAAATACTTCTACGGTAAGCACACTTAAGTCTGAATCTTCTGGTAAGCCATAGCGTTGTAATAGTGTATGTATTTCTTTATTGGTCCATACAGCAGTGCCAATTCTTGTTTGATCTTTAAAAATGGCCAAATGTGCGCCTGCACTTATTTTTGCGCTAATGGTTGCTTTATCTATTACTGCCGTTGGGTTCAAATTAAATTCTCTTAACTCAAAATTCTTTTCTCTGTGCAAAAAATTTCTGTATGTTTTTAAAACTTCTTTTTCTTTTTCAGGTGTAGTAAAAATCTTTCTTTTCCAATCCATGTACTTATCATCTAGCAAAATATTTCTAAAGGCTTTTCCATCTGCTTGGTGCACCTGTGCGTATAGTAGGCACCACAGTTGCGTACGAGGCGGGTTGGAGGTTACATTTTTTCCATTAAATACTGCCTGTGCATACGGTGCATTTACATACAATCTTTCTTCGTCTCTATTTACTACATTCAATAAATTTGGTGCAGGGTGTTGCATGCCTGTTACCTTCAAAGCCCTGCCATACCTGCCTTGAGCGGTACTCCACAAATTGTTGTCTCGCTCTGGCCAATGCCCATGCCCAACCCTAAACTCATAGGTAAAAAAGCCAAACAACTCTGCACTTTCACTATGCATACCTGGTGGTATGGGCATTAGGTAATGCACATCACTATCCGAAGATTTTGTGAGCGCTTGCATGGCACTTAATCCTGCAAGGTCATCAGATTGGTTGGGTGTAATTACTCGTATGTATTCAGAGTCTATTGGCAACGGTGGTTCTTCTGGTGCTGCAAACAATTCAAAATCGTTGTTGCTTATTAATTGGTCTGGTGCGTATGCAAGCTTTCTGCAATACAATGTATCGTTGGGGTCTTTTATTGGCTCTGTCAATTCCACCCACAAATACCGCTGCCTTGTTTCTGTAGATTCATAATTTCCATTAACGATGTATGGCGAAAATGCCAAACCTACACTAGCCAATTTTGGAACTTGGGCAGGGTTTACGGTTGTTGGCAATGTTAGTAATTGTGGCTGCATCAATGCAGGATTATTACCATGATCTTTTTTAAATTTCGCTTTAATGGTATATTCCACTTCTTGCTCATCTGGAAAACGAAGTATTTTTCCACTTGGTTCTAATGGCAATGCAGATTTGGGTTCTATGGCATCTATAAAAACCAATATGGTTTCATTTCTATTGATGTTTCCAAATCTATCTGCTTGTAATGCTTCAAACGATACTGCAGATTTCATTTCTATATCGCCTAAATACAATTGATGCTCTACTTCATCATCCGCTTTAAATTTCTTTTTTCTTTCAAAAGTAAATGCCACATCTTCCAATGCATCCCAACTCCAATCTCTATTGAGTTTATACACTACACAACCAAGCCAGTGGTCTGCTAAATCTTCTTTAGAGGCAAAGGTAAGCGATGATAAATCTGGCGCAAGACTATGCCGTATTTTGCTGCTGCAACCAAATACTATTCTTTCGCCTTTGTTGCTCACAAGTGTTAGTCCATTGCTGTCTATCCCAATTTGTTTGGCTAGTCTTTGTACAATATTTGGTTTGTTGCTGGTGCCATGTCTGGTAAATAAATCTTGAATAATGCCCAACTTTACAATTGGTTCGTCTGGTTGTAAATACACGCCTTGCACAATAGGCACTGTTTTCCATGGTTGTAGCAATACATCTTCCACCGCAGATTCTTTGTACAAAAATATTTGTGTAATGTCACCAAATCGTGTTTGCTTTTCTTTATTGCCATTGATGCTTCCAAAATAAACATCATCTTCTTCGCACACAGCCCGCATGGTAATTCTAATTTTTCTGGCTGTAGGCACTACTACATCTGCCCTTGCATCTAAATCATTTTTTAATAAAGCAGGATTTTTAAATGGATCACTACCATCGCTATCAAAATTTATTAAATTTAAATTCGGCGCATCAATAAATGTAAAGGGAATGTCTAGCATTTTTTCAAAGTCTGCTGCATCAAAATTTCGAGTAGTGGTATATAAATGCGCATAATTTTCTTGCCCTGTATAGCTCAAAAAATTATCTAGTTTTAATGTTTCTACTTCTACAATTATTTCTACTTTACTTACATCAGGGTCAGCTATGCCAAGCCCAACCCTTGTAGCAGCAGCATTATCAGGGTCGGAGTCTGCATCGGCAATGGCTTGCAATCTAGCAATGGCATCTGCTTCATCGTACTTGCCAGTAAATAAAACAGCAGGGTAGCCAAGTGTTGGTCGCTGTACATTTACAACTGGGTTGGCATCATACACTTCTTCATCTGCCACAATCGTTTCGTTGTAAAAATCCACATGGTTTTTTTCTGTGGTAATATCCATTGGATTACCAGTATTTATGAGCAAGTTTTTAAGGTTGCTAAACCTCAATTTACCGGGTTCTATAAATCTTTTAAAGTCCACCTTCTCCGATGGATTAGGTGATTGTTTTAATGGCGATACTTCATCTTTTATAGATGGGCCACCATTGCTTAAATCGCATAGGCGTACCCTGAAAAAATAACTCTTGCCGTAAAATAATTTAAAAGAAATTATTTTCTCCGTAAAAATTTGATTGCTGTTTACAGGCATGTTTGCATTATCATGCTTATACAATTTTGCTGCCACATCATCTTTCATTATCAAACTCCTTCCTATCCAATTTGTAAAATACATTGGCAGCCAAAACTCTTTACCTGCTTGACTATCCACTTGCGATGGATATACTTGATACGGCATTTCCATTTCTTCATTTACAGCATTGCCCACTTCTACATCGCCAATTTTATATACTTGATTTGTGACAACAGTGTTTAAACTTTCCCACGCATCTGCAAGGCTTTTGCGTACGTCTATTCTATACCCAAACAATCCTAATGGCGTATCTATTCGTTTGCCTGGCTCATCAGGGTTTTCCGCCATTTGTCGTATGTACCAAATGAGTAATTGCTCATCGTCCCAACCAAGCCGTATGCCTGCATCATGCACTGGGTGTGCGCCATCGTGGGTTTCTTTTAATAAATTTAAACTTACTGGTTGATTGGAGTGTACAATTTTAGCAAAGCCATCGTCATAGGCATTTACTTCTTTAAAAATACTATCCCATGGTGCTTTTGGTTCTGTAACAGCGCCACCAAATTTATGTAACACAGGAAACAATACTGGTGCAAACAATGTTCTTTTTTCTCCTGCTTTTAGTTTAGGAATTCTTGCTGCAAATCTTTTTATAAATGAACCCTCATCAGGCACCGTCCATGATGCATCTTGAACAGCTACATGATCTGGGTTTGCAATATCAACATATAAGTAACCACCTTTTTCAAACCAATCATCTTCTAAGTCAATGCTAGTGCTATATACAAAGCCGCATGCTTTTGCAAGCATTGGCTGGCGCATAATGTATCCAAACACTTTTCCCCAACTTAATAAATTGGTTGGTGGAAGAATCGTGTTTGGTTTATTATCTCTTATCGCACATTGATAGCTATCATCTGTTACTGCATTTCTATGCCGAGGCGTTGTAAAATTAAATGCGTTGCGATAGGAGAGCGGTAGGTATTTTTTTACCGTTTTACTTTCTGGTTTTGGAAGCTGCGCTTTATCACCAGCTGTGTTATTTATTTTTCCACCAAAACTTATTTCAGTTGCTTTTAGTAATGCTTCTTTTCGTAATGCTTCTTCCACAACCAATGTTCTTGGAATTGGTGGGAGTGGGTTTCCACTGTCCACAGGAAATTCTTCCAAGCCTTTTACAATTTTTGCTTCAAACTGTGGCACTAGCTGTGCAAACGGAGTAGTGGTAGTGCCAGCAATTTCTGTATCCATTGGTACAAATGGATCTCTATTGCGAGGCAAAAAAACGATATTGAAAAATAGCGTATTGCCTTCTACCTTTTGTGGAAATACTAATGTGGTATATCTATAATTTTTGTCCATGACAAGAAATTTTTATTTTAAAATTTTATTATCAAATTGTTTTAATGTTTTCGCCAAAGGCGGGTTTAAAGAAAAACTTTTAAAACATATTACTAAAAGACTATTTAAGTTTTTTTTACAAAAAAGAATTTAGCCACAAAGGCTCTAAGACACAAAGGAAAAATGCGTAGCATTTTTTCTGCTTCGTGACTTTGTGCCTTTGTGGCAAGCTCTATTTTTCGCTGCGAAGCAGCGAAAAACTTTTTATTACAATCAATTTGCAAAGAGCTTAAAAACTTTTGTGAGTGTCTCAATCTGAAAATCTATTAATCAATATTATTTTAAACTAACCTCCTTTCGTTAAGGGCTCACCACTTGAACATTGAGCATTGAACATTGATTATTGAACATTCAAACTTCAAACTTTTAAAAGCTACAAACACAACCAATATCTTCAATTATAAATAGTCCCACTCACCACGCACCATTCCCTACTCAACCCTTATGCCACCTGCCTTTGCTCACCCCAAGTTTCGCTAAAGCTTATATCAATTATTAAGAAAATACTAATGTCTATGGCAAAGGTTACTTGTGCCGAGCAATCTGTTCTATCGCCAATTCTTTTTACTGTTCCTTTTGCTTCAATGGTAATGGTTACACCCACCAAACCGCCCAACAACTCTGCATGCCCACGGAATAACATAAATGCGGTGATGCTTATTTCTTTGCTATCCGCATACATTTCCACACCCACCATAAATGTTACCGTAGCATTTCCTAACACTGGTAAGCCAACTGTAATGCTTGCACCAAAACCAAATTTTAATGTAAGGTTTGGCCCTACGGCAGTATCGCAAGCAATTTTTACATCTACAGATCCATTAGCATAAATAGTACCTACACCAACCGATACACACATTACACTTAAGCCACCATGAAATTTTAAAAATGCGCCTGCAGTTGGCAACAATTGTTTAGGGTCGGTGGTTATTTTTAATGCTGCATTAAAATACACACCAAGCCCCATGGATGCTTCTAATTTTAATGGTGTTGCAGGATTATCATATACTTCTTTTAATGGAGGAAAACGAACGAGTGGAATTTCTTTTGTTGCTTCAAATTTGTATTCCCAAATTTCGCCTGCATTGCTCATGGCTACTTTTAATCCTTTCTTTAATGCGGCACCATAATCACCAGCAGATAAATCGGCCAATACTTGCAACAAATCTATGATGGGCTGTAATGCAGGGTGGAACTCTATTTCAGGCGTTGGTAATCCGCCGCCACTATCTGTATCGCCGGCATAGCCAGCTGCTTTTCCTTTTTTAGAATCAAAATTTCCTTTTATGCGCATGAGCCTTTCGAAGCTTCCAAGATCTACCACCATCGATAAATTATTCAATCTGCCTTTCCATGTTTCAGCAGCGGCGTTGGCTGCTGCACCAATTTTTGATGCTACATCAAAATTTAATTTGCTGTCTTCTTTTGTACCTGGTTTATCTTTTTTTGGATCGGCAGGGTCGAGCTTACTAGTTTTATATTCTATGTAAATTTTTAAGCCTTCCATGTCCACCAGCGGCACATCAAAATCTGG
>JAYTGY010000237.1:0-6385 GCA_043733065.1 Ferruginibacter sp. | reverse complement strand
GCTTTATCTCTATTGCCACCGCATCCTACAACCGTTATTATTTTTTCAAATCCTTGTCTCAAATTTTTTATGGTTGCCAACACATTTAGCAATGCATCTGGTGTGTGTGCATAATCAACAATGCCAATAATTTTTTCAATTTTGCTCACTTCATAATCAAACCTTCCTTCTGCGCCATCTATATTGCTCAAAGCAAGTAGCACTTCTTGCTTATCCATTCCCAAACAAATTGCAGCAGCGTAAACAGATAATAAATTGTAGGCATTAAATTCTCCAATCAATTTAAAATGCACTTCCACATCATTTACAATCATGTGCAAACCAGTCAAACTATTGTCTAATATTTTTCCTTTAAAATCGGCAACTGTTCTTAGGCTGTAATAATATTTTTTTGCCGTAGTATTTTGCAACATTACCGCACCACGTTTATCATCTGCATTGCTTATGGCAAAAGCATTTGCTGGCATATTATCAAACCAATGTTTTTTTACCCTAATGTATTCGTCAAATGTTTTATGATAATCCAAATGATCGTGTGAAATATTTGTAAAAATGCCACCTTTAAAAATCAAACCAGCAATTCTTTCTTGGTCTATCGCATGGCTACTACACTCCATAAAAACATAGTCACAACCTTCATCTTGCATTTTTTTCAACAATGCATTTAAGTTTATAGCATCGGGTGTTGTATGTGTTGCAGGAATAATTGTTTCTGCAATTTTATTTTCCACCGTACTTATCAGTCCACATTTGTAACCGAGTTTAGTAAACAGATTAAACAAAATAGTTGCAACTGTTGTTTTACCATTTGTACCAGTTACACCTACCAAATTTATTTTTGTTGATGGCTCTCCGTAAAAATAATGTGCCATCAAACCCGCAGCTGTACTAGCATTTTCAACTTCTACATACGTAATACCATCCACTATTTTTGCTGGCATATTTTCTGTAACAATAGCTACTGCACCTTTTGCAATGGCTGCATCTATAAAATCATTGCCATTTACCGTTGTGCCTTTTAATGCAATAAAACAACTTTTTGCTACTACCGTACGAGAGTCGATGTGTAAAGATTTTATCTCCACATCAGTACTACCATGCACTGCTTTTAGTTTTACTTTATATAAAAGGTCTTTCAACATCAATTTAAAAACAAAGTTATTTTATTTAATATTTTTATTTAACTCTTTTGATTCTACTTTATTTCAATTTTCTAACTCTTCTAAACCTCTCGAATTTAAAGTCTGTCTCCACCAAAGGCGGATGTCGAAGGCGGTGCACAATAGTTTAAATCTCCCTTACAAATCAACCCGCCTTCGACAAGCTCAGGCTGACCCTAAAATTTTCAAACCATAGACCAAATAGTTCTTCTTTTCTTATTCAACATCAATTTAAAAACAAGGTTATTTTTTGTCCTCTACTAAAATTTGTTCCAGCTATTAAACTTTGGCTAACTACTTTTCCTTTGCCTTGCAATGCCAATTTCAATCCTTTATTTTCTAATAAATACACTGCATCTTTCAAACCCATACCCACTACATCTGGCATAGTAGTATTAGGCGATACTGCAACTACTTTCATAGATGCTTCTCTTTGCGTTACAATGCTATTCCTCCATGCGCCCGATGCAGATGCATCTCCGTAAGGAATATTCATGTACCCAAAAATAGATTGCATATCATTCTTCATTCCTATTGCATTATTCACCACCGAATCTTTTATCAAAGGAGAATTGTATGAAGCCGTTGTTAAAAACCTTGCATAAATCTTATCACTTATTTCTTTAAATACAGCACCAGATACATCAGCACCATAAATTAATTTCGACTCACGTGTATTTTGTATAACCACTGCCATCGTATATTTTGGCGCATCTGCAGGAAAATATCCTATAAAAGAAGCTTGATAAACTTTTGCTCCTTTATTGTAACCTCTATTATCTTGCGCCGTTACAGCCGTACCGGTTTTTCCTGCAATTTTGTATGTAGAATCAAACACTACTTTATGAGCAGTGCCATGCAAACCTTCTACCACTTCTAGCATACAGGCTTTTAATTTTACAATTGTAGATTGACTACAAATTTTTGCATCCAATATTTCTGGTTCAATTTTCTTCACTGTTACTCCAAAATCTTTTATTTCGTTTACCAAATATGGGCGCATAAATTTCCCATTATTAGCTACAGCATTGTATAAGCATAGCATGTGTAATGGCGTTACCAATTCTTCATAACCATGCGCCATATAAGGAATTGTTGTAGCACCCCATTTATTTACTTTTTTTATTAACGGAAAACCAGATGTAGCTACAATATCAATTCCGGTACTTCTGTCCAAACGCATTTTATGCAAATGGTCATAAAATTTTTGTGGTTGGCTATGATAATTTTGTTCTGCCAATTTTGCAAAAGCTACATTGCTACTTGCTGCAAAAGCTTCTTTCACTGTTGTTTCATAAGTACCCAAATGCGAATCAGAAATTCTTAACCCATAAAAAGATTTTCTTCCACCTTCGCAATTCACTTTTGTTTCTGTATCTGCATATCCATCTTCAAACAAACTCATTAGTGTAGCTAATTTAAAAACAGAACCTGGCTCCGTTTTTTTTCCAATTCCATAATTTAAATCTTCCAAATAAGTTCCATCCGCTTGTTTACCAAGATTAGCAATGGCTTTAATTTTTCCTGTAGCTGTTTCCATTACCATTGCTGTGCCGTGTAGCGAATTGTTGTTCACCATCATTTTCATCAATGCATTTTCTGCCACATCTTGCATATAAGTATCAAGCGTTGTTACAATATCTTTTCCATTTACGGGGTCAAGTTCCGAACCTTCTACTGGCAAATATGTTCCAGCAGCATATCGCATCAAACGTTGTCCTGTTGTGCCTCTTAGCAAACTATCATAAGTTAATTCAAGCCCCACATTTTTCGATAAATTTTGCCTAGATAAACCAATGGTTCTATTGGCAAGCAATACGTACGGGTTTATTCTTTTATCTTTTGCATCTACAATAAATCCACTTTTATTTCTTCCCAATCTTACCAATGGAAAATTTCGCATTTGCAAGTATTGATCAAAAGTCATTTTCTTTTTTAAAGAAAAATATCTTTCCTCATCGCTGTATGCTTGTTGTAAAACGTGTTTATATTCTTCAGCAGTTTTATCTGCAAACAAATTGGCAATACAAATACTTAGCGAATCAATATTATCTTTAAAACGTTTGCCATCTTTTTCTCTAAGACCATCTGCACCAAAATCTATAAACACATCAAACATTGGCACCGATGTACTCAACATATTTCCATCTTCACTATAAATTGTACCACGCTCTGCATTAATATCTTGTGTTTTTATGTGCAAGCTATCGCTCATTCCTGTCCAGTATTTTCCTTCTGCACGTTGTATATATATTGCACGACCAAGCACAAATACGCAAAGCAAAATCATGCACAAAAAGCATAAATACACTCTCCACAATATGTCTTTTTTTACATCCATTATTTTGCTATGGTATCTTTTTTCGTTGTCACAATTGTATCGGCAAGCAATATTGGCGGTGCTTTCGACTCTTTTAATCCCAATGGCTCTACCGCTTTTACAAGCTCACTTGCTTTACTTCTAAAAATCAAATCGCTTTTTACTGTTTTGTATTCGTATTCTAATTCTTTAATATTTTTTTCTGTAGCTGATATTTTTCTAACCAATTTATCTGCGTGGTGTCCGTTGTATATGTATAAGATAGCTAGCAATGCCAAAAAAAGAAAGAAGGGAATATTTTTAACTATTCTATTGTAGTTAAAAACTGTTCTCCAATCTGATTTTGGAACTTCCGTTTCGTTATTTATTTTTTCTTCTGGCATTTATTTTTTTTCTGCAATCCTCAATTTTGCACTTCTACTTCTTGTATTTATTTTTTGCTCTGCAGCCGTTGGTATTATTGGTTTTTTGGTGATAATGATAAAAGGATTTTCAGCCTTTGTTCCATATACATCATCCACTTCTACTTCTTCGTGCGTTCCATTTTTAAAAAAGTTTTTTACAATTCTATCTTCTAAAGAATGAAAAGTAATAATGGCAACCCTTCCACCTTCTTTAAGCACACTCACCGTTTGAGTAAGCATTTCTTCTAGCACTTTCATTTCTTCATTTACTTCTATGCGTAATGCTTGAAAAACCTGCGCTAAATATTTATTCGGATTTCCTTTTACCACAGCCGCAATGCTTTGTTTAAAAGTATTAATGGTTGTAAATGGTTTTATTTCTCTTTGTTCAATAATCGTTTTTGCAAGCGTTTTCGAATTTGTTACTTCTCCATACCGTTCAAACATTTTGTGCAACTGTAACTCGTTGTAAGTATTTAAAACTGTTGCTGCTGTTGCAGTTTGCCTGTTATCCATTCGCATATCAAGCGCCGCATCAAACCTAGTACTAAAGCCTCTTTCCGCTGTATCAAACTGATGACTTGATACACCTAAGTCTGCTAAAATACCGTCCACTTTTGTATGCTTGTGCAAGCGCAAAAAGCGTTGCAGTTGACGAAAATTTTGTGGTACAAAAATCACACGTTCATCATCTGGCAGGTTTCTTTTTGCATCCTCATCTTGATCAAATACTATCAACTTTCCGTTTGCAGCTAAGTGCTTCAATATTTCCCTACTATGTCCGCCACCACCAAATGTGCAATCCACATAAACACCATCTTCTTTTATGTTTAAAGCTTCTACTGCTTCTTTTAGTAAAACTGCTGTATGGTATTGGTTGATTGGTTGATTGGCATTTTGGTTGATTGGTTGATTGGTTGATTCATCCTCCATTATATTTTTTACTTCGCTCATTTTTTCAACTTTTTTTGAATCATAAAAGAAAACACAAGTTCTTTCAGACTTCCTAATCAACCAATAAACTATTCAACCATTCAACTACCTTCAACAACTTTCAACCATCAACTTTCAACCATCAACCTTCTTATTCATAACTTCATTTGCCAAATCACTAAAACTTTGGTCTGTCATCGAATCAAAGAACTGGTCATACACTTTTTTATCCCATATCTCAATCTTGTTCAATGCCGATACGAGTACAATATCTTTTTCTAAAGAAGCATGTGCCATTAAATTTTTGGGAAGTAATAATCGTCCTGCGCTATCCATTTCTACAGGCGAAGCACCGTTAAGAAAATAGCGGCGAAAAGCCCTCACTTTTGGATCAAAATCGTTCAAGTTGCTTATGTTTGCAAAAATGGGATTCCAGCTTTGTTGTGGATAAAGGGTAAGGCATTTTTCAAACCCACGATTTATTACGAATTGAGTAGCATCGTCAATAGGCAGCTGTTTTTTAAACGCTGCTGGCAAAAGGAAACGTCCTTTTGTATCTATTGTTGATTCATATTCGCCTAAAAAGCTAATCATTGCGTAGAAAAATGTTGTTTTTGTAAATATTTGACACAAAATAACACTTTTTCCCACCTTTAGCCACCTTTTAGGGCAAAGATATTTTTCCACAGGCTTTATATGCCCTGTGGCTATGCGTTTCAAGTGGTTTTGTTGACTATAATCTGTGTATTAAATGTGAATAGCTGTGGATAGAATGTGAATAGCTAAATTGTTTAGTTTAAAAATGTTTGAGAACATTACACTTTGAAAAGCACTTATAAAATTGCTTTTCAAATAAATTTCGTTAAAAGTTCAATAAAGATTTACTGATGAAATGTGTCCCGCTAAATGCAGGACCACTGAAGTCAAATCAAGGAACTTCAGCTCGTTAACAAACAATAATATTTTTTGCAAAAAAATTATTTCGCCAGTGGAATACTAATGGTAAACGTACTACCTTTTCCTAAAATACTTTCTGCTTTTATGTGCCCTTTGTGTGCATCCACCATGGTTTTTACATAACTAAGGCCAAGACCAAATCCTTTTACATCGTGTACATTACCTGTATGCGCTCGGTAAAATTTTTCAAAAATATGAGTGAGTGTTTCTTTGTTCATGCCAATGCCATTGTCTTCAATTTTTATGAGCAATATATTTCCCGCATCTGTGGTAGTAAGTTTTATTATTGGTTTTTCTTTAGAATATTTTAAAGCATTATCGAGCAAATTATTTATAAAATTGGTGAAATGTACATCGTCTGCCATTACCATATCTTTTGCTGCATCAAGTTTTACAATTAATTCACCTTCTCTTTCATTTAATGGCAATGCAATATTGTTTAATGCGTTATTTATAAGTTCGTGTGCCGATAACTTTTTTAGATCCAATTGTACTTTTTGCTTATCTAGCAAAGCCGCTTGCAGTATGGTTTCCACCTGCTTATTCATGCGTTTGTTTTCTTCTTTTATTACGCCAGTAAAATAGTCGGTCTTTTCTTTGTTACCCACTAC